>JANMBW010000217.1:0-3477 GCA_031360565.1 Polaromonas sp. | reverse complement strand
TATTTTTTCATTGGCGAGCACTGGAGCCGGTTCACGGTGACCGGTTGGGCTGGCGACAAATACGGTACGGCCCACGCCACCGCTCGTGGCGCGATCTGGCTGTTGGCGCTGGGGGCGTGTTTGCCCTGGACCGTCCTGCTGCCCATGCTGGCCTTGGGGCGTAAGGCCAGTCCGCAGCCTGCCCAAGCGCCTCCTGTTCTGACTGCGAATCGCCAATGGCGCGCTTACTTGCTGGCCTGGGCGGTGGCGCCGTGTTTGTTTTTCACGCTCTCGGGCAATATCTTGTGGACCTATGTACTGCCGGCCTTGCCGGCGCTTGCCATGCTCGCTGCGGGCTGGCTGGCGCGCGATGCCAGAACGCGGCTGGTGGACGGCGTGGTCGCGGCAGGCGTGCTGATCATGGCCCTGCTGGTGGGAGCCTTCTTTTTGCGCGAGCAGATCGGTGACAGCTGGAAGACGGCCAAAACAGTGGTGCAGGCATATCGGTTTCGCAATCCGGACAACCGGCCGCTGCTGTTCGTCGGCGAGCTGCCTTATTCGGCGTCCTTTTATACCCTGGGAAAAGCCCGGTCAGTGGCAGGCCCCGCCGAGCTGGCGCTTCGTCTGAACCAGGGTCCGATGTTTCTGGCGCTCAATGGCGATCAGGTAAGGGCCATGACACCAGAGCTCGCGGGCAAGTTGCGACTTGAGGCAAGAGCCGGCATCTACACCTTGTATTCCCCGGCCCCGTCTGCGGCGAAATGAAGCGCTGGCATGAGCCCGCCGGGCGCCGTCCGGCTTAATTTACTCGCCCGTCCTAAGGTGAGTAACGGCCCTTATAAACGGCCCGTATACTCACGCCGGACAGTGAGGCGGCTTCGGGCGTATGTTCGCCAGTGGTTCGGTTTCATGCCTAGGCGGGACGGGCAAAAGTTTTGAAAACCAAGCGGGTTTCTTCCATACAGTCCAATTTGGTCCGACTGGTTGCGGCCTGCCTCGTGCCCGCATTTCTCATGGCGGTGGCGCTTCTTTACCTCTACTACGAGCGAGAAAGTTCCGAGCTGGTTCGTCAGTCCGCCAACAAAGCCCGGGCAATTTCTTTTGCTGTGGGCAGAGAACTCGTCGGGATAGAAACCGTGTTGTTGGCGATGGCGGGCTCGTCCAACCTCTTGGCTGGCGATCTGGAAGCTTTCGATCCCCAGGCGCGGGAGATTGTGCGCGGCCAGCGTATCGCCAATATCTTGCTGGTCGACCTGCACGGGCAGCAATTGATCAATACCAGGTCGAAGCCCGGTGAGCCCCTCGGTATGCATGGCGATCCCGAGCTGGTGAAAAATGTCGTCGCTACCAAGCGTCCTGTGATTTCGGGATTGTTTATCGGAACCGTGACGAAACGGCCGCTGGTCAGTGTCGGTGTTCCGGTCTTGCACGGGGATGAGGTCTTGTACGTGCTGACTGCAAGCATTCTCCCGGAGCGCATCGGTGAAATTTTTATCCAGCAGCAAGTCGATGACGAGGAAGCGGTAGGGGTACTCGACGGCACCGGCACCGTGGTCGCAAGGAGTCAGGACGGTGAGGCCAATATTGGACTGGTCGCGTCACGCCTGGTGACCGACGCCATCAAGGTAAGCGAGCAGGGCGTGGTGGCCTTCACCACTGCCGACGGGGATGGCGCCCAGTTTGTCTACAACCGTTCGCCCCGAACTGGCTGGACCTCCTACATTATTTTGACGGACGAACGCCTGCGCCGTAATTTCTGGCGAACACTCGGTTTATTGATGGCCGCAACCGCCATGTCGCTGGCGGCGGCACTGGGTATGGCGTGGGTGATTGGCAGACACATTACCCGAACCATCAAGGCCCTGGGGCCGCCGGCCCTCGCACTCGGCTCGGGCAAACCGTTGGCCGTACCGCACTTGCCCATTCTTGAGGTCAATGACGTCGGCCAGGCGATCGTCAAGGCCTCTGAAATTCTCAATGTCGCCACCTCAGCGCTGCGTAGCGGGGAGGCGCGTATGCGCGCCATCCTGGAGTCGGCCATGGACGCGATCATCACTCTGGATGACCAGCAGACCATAGTGCTTTTTAATTTAGCTGCTGCCAGGGTATTTGAATGCCCGGCCGAGCAGGCTATTGGCTCGCCCATCACCCGCTTTATTCCTGAACGCTTTCATGCCCGTCACCACGACTATGTCGGAAAGTCACGCGAGCGGACGGAGGTCCTTGGAGAGCCGAAGATTGCGGCGGGATTGCGTCATGGCCATGAAGAGTTCCCGGTTGAAGTGTCGTATTCCCATGTGGTCGAGTCCGGGGCCATGTTCCACACCTTGATTATTCGTGATGTGACGGCCAGGGAGCGCGCTTTGGCGGCACTGGAGCGCAGCAATCAGGATCTGCAGCAATTCGCTTATGTGGCTTCACACGATCTGAAAACGCCGTTGCGCTCCATCAGTGGCTTTGTTCAAGTGCTTGCCAAAAACTACGCCGACAAGCTCGATGAGAAGGCCGCCTTGCTGATTCAACGCACCCAAGATGCTGCGAGACGACTGGAGCAATTGACGGATGACCTGCTGCTCTATGCGCGGATCAGTTCGGAGGCCAAGCCTTTTGCGCGGGTCGATTGCGCAGAAGTAGTGCAAGAGGTGATTCAATTGCTTGATGCGGCGATCAACAGCTCAGGCGCGGTCATCACGGTGGGAAAATTGCCAAGCTTACCCGGGGACCGCACCCAGTTGGTTCAGCTTTTTCTGAATCTGATCAGCAACGGCATCAAATATTGTCGAGACCGCACCCCCGTGATCCACGTTTCGGCTGTTCAGGATGACCAAAGCTGGATCTTTTCAGTGCAGGACAACGGTATCGGCATTGATTCCAAGCACCACAGCCGGATTTTTGAAGTGTTCAAACGTTTGCACACCCAGCAGGAATACCCCGGTACCGGAATCGGGTTATCGGTCTGTCGGCGAGTCGTTGATCGCCATCGCGGCAAGCTATGGCTGACTTCCGTGGTCGGTCAGGGGAGCACATTCAAATTCTCGATTCCTAAAGCAACCGTTGAGGACCTTAGCACATGATGATCAAACCGATTGGCGACAGCCGAGTGGCCGAAATCCTGCTGGTTGAAGACAATGAAGACGACGTCTTTTTAACGCGGGAGGCGTTTGACGCTGCCAGTCTGCGCGTGAATTTGAATCACGTCGATAACGGCGAAAAATGTTTGCAGTATCTTCGCCAGCAGGGGCCTTATGCCCACGCCACCATGCCCGACCTGATTTTGCTGGACATGCACATGCCGCTGATGGATGGCCATGAGGTGCTGACCGAGATCGTGAAAGACGACAAGCTGAGGCACTTGCCGGTCGTGGTGCTCACTACATCCCATGAGGCCGCCGACATCCAGAAAATGTATGGCCTGCGTTGCAGCTCCTACATCACCAAGCCTGTGAATTTTGAGAATTTTGTCAAAGTGGTGGGGCAGCTTGCGGGCTACTGGCTGAC
>JANMBW010000213.1:0-1898 GCA_031360565.1 Polaromonas sp. | reverse complement strand
GCCAGGTCCAGCGCCCGCATCACCTGCATGCCGCCGTCTCGATAATTGGAATCTGACCCCCGATTCAATTCGGGCAGCAGCCGGTGCAGCGCGCCGCACTGCTGCAACACCTGCAGCAGGCGCGAGGGTTGCGCTTCCATCAATCCGCGGGCCAGTTCTTGCCACACCCGTTCTGCCACCAGGGCATCAACTTCCCCATGCTGCGCCATCTCTTTCATCAGCTGCAGCGTCTCGGGGGCGATGCTGAAATCGGCAAAACGCGCGGCAAAGCGGGCCACACGCAGGATGCGCACCGGGTCTTCGCGGAAAGCGTCGGTCACATGGCGCAGCACTTTGTCTGCGATGTCTTTCTGCCCGCCATACGGATCGACCAGGGCTTCAAAATGAGTATTAAAAATGCCGCAAGTCTGCGTTTCTATTGCGGGTGCTGCTATGGAATTTATAGTGAGGTCACGTCTGGCCAGATCTTGCTCCAGCGTGACGTCCGGTGCGGCATGCACTTCAAAGCCGCGGTAGCCGCGCGCGGTTTTGCGCTCGGTGCGGGCCAGTGCAAATTCCTCGCGCGTGACCGGGTGCAAGAAAACCGGAAAGTCCTTGCCCACCGGCTGGTAGCCCAGCGCCGTCAGGGCTTCTGGCGTGCTGCCGACCACGACCCAGTCATGGTCGATGACCGGCAGGCCCAGCAAGGCATCGCGCACCGCACCGCCGACCATGTAAATCTGCATGGGGGCAGTTTAGCGAAGGCTGTTCTGAACCAGCAGGTTCAGCGGGGCAATTAAAACCGGCCCGCCGTCATGCGCTTGGCCATCAATCCGCTGCGCAGGCCTTGGGCGCCCAAATAAAACGGAGCAATCGCAGCGAGCGCCGACGGCGTGATGCCGAGCGCCTCCAGGCCCGGCAAGACACCACTGGCAACGTTGTCTGCTTTCATCGCGTCGAGGTTGTCGCGGCTCATGATTGGCTCGCCGGGCGCCAATTCCATCAGCGCCGCCTGCAGGCGCGCCAGCACATCGGGCAGACCGATGATGGAGCGACCCTCGCCGTCGTTGACACCGCTGTAGCGACCTGCCAACTGCACCAGTTGCTTCAAGGTAAAAACCTCCGGCCCGCAGGCCTCGTAGGTTTGCCCGATGGTGGATTTGTCTTCCAGGCACTTGACCAGTGCACTGGCCACATCTTCGACCCACACCGGCTGAAACCGGGCGGTGCTGCCGGCCAGGGGAATCACCGGAAACAGTTTTTGCAGACTCGCAAAAGTGTTCAAAAATTTGTCTTCGGCACCAAAAATCACGCTTGGCCTGAGCACGCTCACATCCAATCCGGAGCCGAACAGAACCGCCTCACCGCGCGCCTTGCTGCGCTGGTACATCGATGGCGCGTCGACGCTGGCACCGAGCGAGCTGATGTGAACGATGCGCCGCTGGCCTGCCGCATCACAGGCCTTGACCAGCTCAAGCGGCAACTGAACATGGATGTTGTCAAAGGCCTGCCGGCTACCGTGCAGGATGGCCACCAGGTTCACCACGGCATCGTGTTCGGCCAGCAGCCTTGTCAGCGCGACGCTGTCATGCGGACGCATCTCGGCGATATCCACCAGGGGCAGCATCTGCAGATGGCGGGCGCTTTCGCGGCGGCGCGTCACCACGGTGGCGCGGCAGGAGCGCTCGGCCAATTTTTCGCACAGGTGGCGGCCGACAAAGCCGGTGCCGCCAAGGATCAGGATGTTGTTCATGGACATGCTGGAATTAAGACATCAGTTGAATCAGCCGGGGCAGCTCCGGGCAGGGTCTTGTCTGGCTCGGGCTGGCTGGCATCACGCGGGCCGACGCTGCCCAGAGGCGCCTTGAGAGATTGCGGCTGGCCAGTCAACAGTGCCGCATAGCTGGTGGTATTGGCCA
>JANMBW010000167.1:0-3168 GCA_031360565.1 Polaromonas sp. | reverse complement strand
ATACCTTTACGAACCGGCTCAGGGGCAACTGAAATTGGGCACGCGTCTGGCTAAAGGCAGCCTCAATTACGTGTCGGGTGTGATTGCCAAGCTCAAGCCCGATGCCGTGGCGGTCAAGACACCGGGCGGGATCATCGGCGTGCGGGGCACGCAGTTCGCCGTCAGGGTCGACGAGACGCTTTAATCGGACGGGCACGCCGTCCAAAGCTGCCCCCATGACGAGCCGATTTCAGCGGCGTCGCCCGCCCCCTATCGCGTGCTAATTGTCAAGTTGTGTAATTAATGTTAAAAGCTTTCCTTGGAGTGAAGGAAAGTCGCAAATGATTACAAAAAGAAACCTTTCAACGTCGGCACTGGCCGTGCTGCTAAGCCTGTCAGCGCAAGCCCAGACGGTGCCCGAGCCTTTGGCGGCAGCGGCGCGCAAGGCGGTGGTGAGCAACCCTGAAGTGCAGGCACGCTTTAATGGTTTTCAGGCAGCCGGCAACGAACGCGACGTCGCCAGTGGCGGCTACTTTCCCCAGATTGATTTGCGCGCAGGCGTGGGCCGAGAAAACCGCAGCACCCCCCTGACCAACTTCGGCCGCTACAACTTCGGCGGCACCCAGCTGACCCTCAACCAGATGCTGTTTGACGGCCTGTTCACGCCCAGCGAAGTCAAACGCCTGGGCTACGCCAAGCTGACTCGTTACTACGAGCTCTCCGAGATCTCCGAGAACACCGCACTGGAAGCCGTGCGGGCTTATGCTGACGTCGTCCGCTTCCGCGAACTGGTCGATGCCGCCACGCAAAACTACATCGTTCACAGGCAGATCACCGGCCAGGTCGAAGAAAGGGCCAACGCCGGCGGTGGCCGCCGCGTCGACGTCGAGCAGGGCACTGGCAGCTTGGCCCTGGCCGAGTCCAACTTGCTGATCGAGCTGACCAACTTGCACGATGTGAGCGCCCGCTACCTGCGCATCGTCGGAGAAAAGCCGCCCGCTGCCCTGCCCAGGCTGCCCGTCAAATTACAGCTCGGCACCCTGCCCAGCTCGACCGAAGCCTTGATGCGCGAAGGCCTGCCCAACAGCCCGACCCTCAACGCCGCATTGGAAAACGTCAGGGCCCAGAAGACCGCCATCGACACCCGCAAGTCGGCCTTCCTGCCGCGCCTGGACCTGCGGGTCTACGACAACCGCGACCGCAATTTGCTTGGCCTGACCGGCAGCACCCGCGTCAACGGCGTCGAGCTGGTGCTCAACTACAACCTGTTTCGTGGCGGTGCCGACAAGGCCCGCGAGCGCCAGGCGGTCGATCTGCACGAGCAGGCCCGGGACTTGAAAGAAAAAGCCTGCCGCGACGTGCGCCAGAACCTGTCGATCGCCTACAGCGATGTCAGAACGCTCAATGAGCAGCTGGCCTACCGGGACCAGCACCGCCTGTCGACCGAGAAATCACGCGAAGCCTACCAGCAGCAGTTCGAGCTTGGCCAGCGCACCTTGCTGGACTTGCTGGACAGCCAGAACGAATTCTTTCAGGCCAACCGGGCTTACCTGAACACCGGCTACGACCAGATCATTGCCCAGGCCCGTACCCTGGCCGGCATGGGCCAGCTGGTCGCTGCACTCAACGTCAAGCGCGCCGATGTGCCCAGCCCGCAGGATGCCGGCCAGGACCGCACCACCATCGATCCGGCCGAGCTGTGCCCGCAGGATGAGACGGTGGTGGAGACAATGGAGCAGATCAAGGCTCAGACTGTGGTCCCCCCACGCGCCCGCATGGTGCCCGCAGCCCCACTGGCCGCGGCAGGCGCAGCGCCAGCCAAAATGAGCCTGTCCGCCGACTCGCTGTTTGACTTCAATAAATCAGTCATCAAGTCTGACGGAATGGGCAAGCTGGACGCGCTGGTCGAGCGGCTAAAGGGCGTCAGCTTCGAGGTAGTGATTGCGGTGGGCCACACTGATTCGGTAGGTTCTGCGGCTTACAACCAGCGTCTGTCTTTGGCCCGAGCTGAATCGGTCAAGGCCTATCTGGTCGGAAAAGGCGTCGATCGTCAGCGCATCCGCACCGAAGGTCGCGGTGAAACCCAGCCGGTGGCCGACAACGCTACGGCGGAAGGTCGCGCCAAAAACCGCCGGGTGGATATTGAAGTGACGCAGGCCCGCGCGGCCAGCAAGTAACGCCATCACCGTTGCGCGCCCGCGCGCGCTCAGCTTAAGGTGGTCTGCTCCAGCCGGTGATCAAGCCGTCTTTTCGGCTACCCCGGCGGCATGGGCCTGCTGGTCAGCATGGTAGCTGCTGCGTACCATCGCGCCAACGGCAGCATGGGTAAAACCCATTGCGTAGGCCTCGGCTTCAAACTGCTTGAAGGTATCGGGATGCACGTAGCGGCGCACCGGCAGGTGTGACCGGGAGGGCGCCAGGTATTGGCCGATCGTCAGCATGTCAATGTTGTGGGCACGCATGTCGCGCATCACCTGCAAGACTTCGTCATCGGTTTCGCCCAAGCCGACCATGATGCCGCTCTTGGTCGGCACATTGGGGTGTAAAGCCTTGAACTTCTTGAGCAGGTTCAATGAAAAAAGGTAATCGCTGCCGGGGCGTGCTTCCTTGTACAGGCGAGCAGTGGTTTCCAGGTTGTGGTTCATCACATCGGGTGGCGCGGCCTTAAGGATGTCGAGCGCACGGTCATCACGGCCACGGAAGTCAGGCACCAGAATTTCGATGGTGGTGCCAGGCGAAAGCTCACGGATTTTCTGAATGCACTCGACAAAATGCCCGCTGCCACCGTCGCGCAGATCATCACGGTCCACGCTGGTGATCACCACGTATTTGAGTTTGAGGGCGGCGATGGTTCTGGCCAAGTTAAGTGGCTCGTCAGCATCAAGCGGGTCGGGCCGGCCGTGGCCGACGTCGCAAAAGGGGCAGCGACGGGTGCACTTGTCGCCCATGATCATGAATGTGGCGGTGCCTTTGCCAAAGCACTCGCCGATATTGGGGCAGCTGGCTTCCTCGCACACCGTGTTGAGCTTGTTTTCGCGCAGGATCTGCTTGATTTCCTGAAACCGGGTGCCAGGGCCGCCGGCCTTGACGCGAATCCAGTCTGGCTTCTTCAACACCTCGGCCTGCTCGACCTTGACCGGTATGCGCGACAGTTTGGCAGCCGCTTTGTGCTTGGGCAGTGGGTTGTTG
>JANMBW010000140.1:0-3942 GCA_031360565.1 Polaromonas sp. | reverse complement strand
GCCACCATGTGGGTGAGCAGGGCGTAGCTGGCAATGTTGAAGGGCACACCCAGAAAGATATCGGCACTGCGCTGGTAAAGCTGGCAACTGAGTTTGCCTTTTGCGCCCGGCTCCGATGCCGGTGCCACGTAAAACTGAAAGAAGGCATGACAGGGCATCAGCGCCATCTTGCTGAGCTCGGCCACATTCCATGCGCTGACGATGATGCGGCGCGAATCTGGGTTGGTCTTGAGGGTCTGGATGATCTCGGCGATCTGGTCGATGTGGCCCCCATCAGGCGTCGGCCAGCTGCGCCATTGCACGCCGTAGACGGGTCCGAGGTCGCCGTCTTCTCGTGCCCATTCATCCCAAATCGTGACGCCGCGCGCCTTGAGCCAGTTGTTGTCGCTGGAGCCCTGCAAAAACCACAGGAGCTCGTGGACGATGGATTTGAGGTGAACTTTTTTGGTGGTGACCAGCGGAAATCCTTCACTCAGGTCAAAGCGCATCTGGTAGCCAAACACGCTTTTGGTGCCGGTGCCCGTGCGGTCAGCCTTGAAGACGCCATGCGTGTCGACATGGCGCATGAAGTCTTCATATTGGGAGCGGATGGGAAGCGTCATGAACAAACCAGTGAAGAAAATCGGTGAGGCGCGGCGGCCCGTGGATGGCTTGGGCCTGAATTATGCCCGCAGCACCCGACCTGGATTTAACAGGTTGTCAGGGTCCAGCGCACGCTTGATGGCCCGCATCATTCCGAGCGCCACGGGAGATTTGTACTGCTCCAGGGGGTAAAGTTTCAGGCTGCCGACGCCATGCTCTGCCGAAATGGAGCCGCCGAAGCGGGCGACCGAATCGTAGACGATGCTGTTGACGTTTTTTTCGTGGTCCCGCAAAAATGCCGGCATGTCACCACCAGCCGGAGCCTGCACGTTGTAGTGCAGATTGCCGTCCCCCAAGTGGCCAAAGTTGACCAGACGCACACCGGGAATCGCCTGCTCCAGCAGTGCGTCGGTGACGGCTACAAATTCGGCGGTACGCGACACTGCAATTGAGATGTCGTGCTTGATATTGAGGCCTTCCTCGGCCTGCGCCAGGGGAATGCTCTCGCGGGTATGCCAGAGCTGGCGTGCCTGGCTGAGGTTTTCAGCGATCACCGCATCGGTGACACAGCCTTTTTCAAGGGCGCTCGCCAGCAATCGCTCAAATTGCTCGCGCGCATGGTTCTCGGATTCGTGGTCCGAATTTTCGAGCAGCACACAAAAAGGGGTGTCCTGGTAAAGGGGAACCCGCTGCTGCGTGAAATGTTTGGCCACCAGACTCAGTGCAAACTGGCCCATGACTTCAAAACCCGTTAGACCCGGGCCCAACTGTTGCTGCGCCATACCCAGCAAGGTCACCGCTTGCGCCATGCTGGGAACCGCCGCCCAGGCGGTCAGTTGCGCCACCGGCATGGGGTAGAGCTTCATGGTGGCGGCGGTGATGATGCCCAGCGTACCCTCGCTGCCGACCAGAAGGTCGCGCAGGTCATAGCCGGTATTGTCCTTGCGCAGGCCGCTCAAGCCCTCCCAGATATCGCCTTGAGCCGTGACGACTTCCAGGCCCAGGCACAGGTCACGCGCGTTGCCATAGCGAACCACTTGCGTGCCGCCGGCATTGGTCGCCAGGTTGCCACCCAGTGTGCAACTGCCCTCAGCAGCCAGGCTCAGGGGAAACAAAAAGCCGGCTTTCTCAGCTGTCTCCTGAAGCGTTTGCAAGATGCAGCCGGCCTCGACCGTCATGGTCAGGTTGGCGCCATCTAGCTGCCGGATGGCATGCATGCGCTGAAGGCTCAGCACGATCTGGCGTCCTGAACTGTCGGGTGTGGAGCCTCCCACCAGCCCGGTATTTCCGCCTTGTGGCACGATGCTGACGCCTGCCGCTGCACAGGCCTTGACGACATCAGCCACCTCCTGGACCTTGGCGGGTCGAACCACGGCCAATGCCTTGCCGCGCGCGCGTTTTCGCCAGTCCAGCTCCCATGCCGACAGGTCGCCTTCAGAAAGTACATGCGCTGCCCCAACCACAGCCTGAAGCGTTTCAAGCAGTGGACTGCTCATGCGGGTTCAAGCGCCTTTTTTAGCCTGACGCGCACATGCAGCGAGCAGGCTACAAACAGCACTAGGCACAGGCCGACTTCGATCATGGCCAGAACATTTCCGGGCGGCTTGTCGCTCCAGGCGCGCACTGCCCCCTCGGTGAAATACAGCCAGACCAGCAGGCTGATCCAGCGGTAGGTGTACATGCGGTTTTTCAGGATACCCGCCAGGGGCAGGCACAGCGGCAACACTTTGAGTGCGAGCAGTGAGCCGCCTGGGCGAATCGGTGCGAGCACCATTTCCCAGGCCAGGCCCAGCGCAATCAGCCCGATCATGCTGCCCAGTGCAACCCAGCGGATCCATTCGATTTGCTTGGCTTTGTTCATCTCGATGGCATGATACCGGGGATGACATTCCAGCAATCCTTGCAGGCCCGAATTGCGAAGCTGCTGACAGAACTGTCGCGCTTTCCTTGGCGCGAAACCGCTCTGACCTTACGTGATCGTTTCAGGGAAGACCGGATGGGACTGACCGCCAGCAGCCTGACCTTCACCACGACGATTGCCTTGGTGCCTTTTTTTACCGTGGTGCTGGCCATTTTCACGGCCTTCCCGATGTTTGCGAAGATACAGGACGCCTTGCAGGGCTGGCTGGTGCAAAGCCTGATTCCCGAACATATTTCCCGTCAGGTGCTGGGTTATTTGACGCAGTTCAGCCGGCAGGCCAACAAGTTGGGTGTGGCGGGTTTGGCCGCGCTGTTGGTCACGGCGATTGCCCTGATTTTGACCATAGACCGAACGCTCAACAGCATCTGGCGTGTCAAGAAAGCCAGGCCATTTGCCCAGCGCGTCCTGGTTTACTGGGCCGCCATCACACTGGGACCACTGTTGCTGGCGGCCAGTCTGGCGGTCACCTCTTTTGTCGTTTCAGCTTCCAGTGGGCTGGTGCGCGGCCTGCCTTTCAGTCTTCGCTTTCTGCTGGATGCCTTCCAATTTGTCTTGCACGCCGGTGGTGTGGCGGTGCTCTATCGCTACATACCCTATGCCTACGTCAGATGGTCGCATGCCTGGGCGGGGGCGCTGTTTGTGGCAGCCAGCATTGAAGTGGCCAAAAAACTTTTGAGTCTTTACCTCATCCAGGTGCCGACCTATTCGCTGATTTATGGTGCGTTTGCGACGTTGCCGATTTTGCTCATCTGGATTTATGTCGCCTGGGTCATCGTACTGATGGGGGCGGTCATTGCGGCTTATTTGCCTAGCCTGATGGCCGGAGTCGCGCGCCGCGGCGGCGGACACGGGTGGCAATTTCAGCTGGCGGTAGAAATATTGCAGCAACTTTATCGCCAGCGTGAGACCGCCAGACGGGGCTGTGGTGCGTCCAGTCTGGCCCAGGCGCTGCAAGTGGATGTGCTGCAGCTGGAGCCGGTTTTGGAAGTGCTGATGCGCCTCGAATGGATCGGTCAGCTGGTCAATGACGATGACCAGGAACGGCGCTACATTCTGTTGGCGGACCCCCAGCACACGCAGCTGGAACCGCTGATGCACCAGTTGTTGCTGGTCAAGACGGTATCCACCTTGCCGCTGTGGACGCAAGGCCAATGGAGCGCCCTGCAGCTTCGGCATGTGCTTTGAGGTGCAGCGGTTCGATACCTCAAAATGAAAAATTCGTGACGGGGTGGACCGCACGGGCGGTCGATATGGGCTATATTGAAACCGACTCTCCAGATGCGCCGGGTAGTGACAAGTTGAGTGCCAAGCTGGAATTGTCGAACCAACACCAGGAGACGGAAATGAAGGTCCATGACATCTTGCGCGTCAAAGGCAACACGCTCTACACCGTGCAGCCCGATGAAGCGCTTTTCAGCGCGGCCCAGATCATGGCTGAC
>JANMBW010000115.1:0-4685 GCA_031360565.1 Polaromonas sp. | reverse complement strand
CGCGAGATCAAGCAAAGCCTGACCGACCTGGACAAGATGTTCCGGCTCATGGAAAAAGAGCGCGAGATCGCGGATGAGCCCGGCGCCTTGCCGCTGGTCGTCCAGGGCTCACCGGACATCCGCTTCGAACACGTGAGTTTTGCCTACGACGCTGCGCGGCCTATCCTGCACAACGTCACTTTTGAAATTCCGCCGGGCAAAACGGTGGCGGTGGTGGGCTCGTCCGGGGCCGGAAAATCCACCCTGGCGCGGCTCTTGTTTCGTTTTTACGATGTCCAGCAGGGGCGGATCACGATTGCCGGGCAAGACATCAAAGCGGTCACGCAGGCCAGCGTTCGGCAGGCCATTGGCATCGTTCCGCAAGACACGGTGCTGTTCAATGACACCGTCGAATACAACATCGCTTACGGCAAGCCGGGCGCGAGCCGCGCAGAAGTCGAGGCTGCAGCCAGCGCCGCGCGGATTCATGGCTTTATTGCGTCGACACCGCTGGGCTACAACACCATGGTCGGCGAGCGGGGGCTCAAACTGTCGGGCGGCGAAAAGCAGCGTGTGGCGATTGCCCGTACCCTGCTGAAAAATCCACCTGTGGTGATTTTTGATGAAGCCACCTCGGCACTCGATTCAGCCAACGAGCGCGCGATTCAGGCCGAACTGCGAACTGCGGCGCAGAACAAGACCACGCTGGTGATTGCACACCGGCTGTCGACAGTGGTGGATGCCCACGAAATTCTGGTGATGGACCACGGCCAGATTGTCGAGCGTGGCACCCATGCCGATCTGCTCGCGCTCGGCCAGAAGTACGCCAGCATGTGGACATTGCAGCAAAGCGCCGATCAAAACGCCGATCAAAACGCTGATCAAAGCGCAGAACAGGACAGCGCCTAAAAACGCTCGTCGCGCTCGCATAATGTCCGGATGGAAACCAAATGGCTTGAAGACTTCGTCAGCCTTGCCGAGACCCGCAGTTTCAGCCGCTCGGCCCAACTGCGGCATGTGACGCAGCCGGCTTTTTCACGTCGTATCCAGGCGCTGGAAGGCTGGGCCGGTACAGACCTGGTCGACCGCAGTTCTTACCCCACCCGCCTGACCCCGGCAGGCGAAACCCTGTACACCCAGGCGCTGGAAATGCTGCAAAGCCTGCAGTCCACCCGCGCCATGCTCAGGGGGCACACGTCGGCGGGCCAGGACGTGATTGAATTTGCAGTGCCGCATACGCTGGCCTTCACGTTTTTTCCGGCCTGGGTCAGCGGTTTGCGCGAAAAGTTCGGTCCCATCAAAAGCCGGCTGATTGCACTGAATGTGCACGATGCGGTGCTGCGGCTGGTTGAAGGCAGTTGCGATCTGCTAATTTCCTATCACCACGATTCCCAGCCGTTTCAGCTCGATCCAAATCGTTATGAAATGGTGACCCTGGGGCGCGAAGTCCTGTCGCCTTATGCCAAGCCCGATGCGAGTGGCGAACCCGCCTTCCGCCTGCCGGGCCGGCCGGCCCAACCGCTGCCCTATCTGGGCTATGCCCCCGGTGCCTACCTGGGCCGGATGGTGGACCTGATCTTGAAGCAGTCCGGCACACCGATCCATCTGGACCGCGTTTATGAAACGGACATGGCGGAAGGCCTCAAAGCGATGGCCCTTGAAGGCCACGGTATTGCGTTTTTGCCCCACAGCGCGGTTAAAAAAGAACTGCGCGCCAAAAAACTGGTGAGCGCCGGTGACCACTTGGCGATGACCATGGACATTCGCTTGTACCGGGAACGGCCGGTGTCCAGCGTGACGGCGAAAAGCCACGCCCAAGCCCTGTGGTCCTTTCTCCAGCCCAGGACGGGTCCTTAGGCCGGCGCGCCGACCAGTCATTCAGACGCGGGTAAACCTCGGGGCAAGCATTAGATCGAGCTCTTAAAATAGCGGCTACAGGTCGTATTCAGACACTATCGTTAGCGTTTAAACCAGGAGAAAGCATGAAACTCAAACTCGCCACCCTCACCTTTGCGTTGTTGTCGGCAGGCTCGTCCTTTTCGCAAGCGATCGACACTGTTGCCAAGGTTAAGGCCTCGGGTGTGATCACCATGGGCGTGCGTGACTCTTCTGGTGCCTTGTCCTACACCCTGGGCGACGGCAAGTACACCGGCTACCACATCGAAATCTGCAACCGCGTAATCGCCAACCTTGAAAAGGCGGTGGGCCGCAAGCTGGAAGTCAAATACCAGCCGGTGACTTCGCAAAACCGCATTCCGCTGGTTCAAAACGGCACGGTCGATATCGAATGCGGTTCCACCACCAACAATGCGACGCGCCAAAAGGACGTGGCTTTCCTGCCCACAACCTTTGTCGAAGAGGTGCGCATCGCTGTCAAGGCCAACTCGGGCATCACCTCGATTGCCCAGCTCAATGGCAAGAATGTGGCCACCACGACGGGCACCACCTCGGTTCAGACCTTGCGCAAGAACGAGCGGGCCAATGGCATCGACTTCAAGGAAGTGTTTGGCAAGGACCACTCGGACAGCTTTCTGCTGCTGGAGTCGGGTCGTGCCGAGGCGTTTGTGATGGACGGGGCCATTTTGGCGGGCAATATCGCCACCGCCAAGAACCCGGCTGACTTCAAACTGGTCGGAGAGGTGTTGAGCGTGGAGCCCATCGCCATCATGATTCGAAAAGATGATGCCGCACTGAAAAAAATCGGCGATGACACCGTGAAGGAGTTGATGAAGACGGGCGAGATCGCCAAGCTGTGGGACAAATGGTTCCAGCAGCCGATTCCGCCAAAAAACACCAAAGTCGGTTATGCGGTGAGCGAAAGCACCAAGGCTGCCTGGGCCAACCCCAACGACAAGCCGATGGAAGACTACGCCAAGAAATAAGCCCGGCGTTCGCTGGGCTGTGAACGCGCAAACCCCGTTACAGAAGGCGTCTGGCGGGGTTTGCTTTTTTGCGCAGTGTGAATCAAACGCAGGCTTTACTCTCTACCAACCTTAGCCGGAGCCGTCATGACCTGGGACTGGAAAGTTTTTTTAAACGACGACGGCAGCGGCCGGACTTACCTGCAATGGATGTTCGACGCATGGGGCTGGACGCTGTCTGTGGCCGGCGCATCGTGGGTGGTTGCGATGGTGGTGGGCGCACTGTTAGGTACGGCGCGTACGCTGCCCGACAGTCCCGTGCTGAGCCGGTTGGCCAACGCCTGGGTAGAACTATTTCGCAATGTTCCGCTGCTGGTGCAGATCTTCATCTGGTATTTTGTGGTGCCCAAGGTTTTTCCGGCGATGAAACAGCTGCCCAGTTTTATTCTGGTGGTGTTCGCGCTCGGGTTTTTCACGTCGGCACGAATTGCCGAGCAGGTCAGGGCGGGCATTCAAGCGCTGCCGCGCGGCCAGCGTTATGCGGGCATGGCGATGGGCTTCACCACCGCGCAAACCTACCGCTACGTGATTCTGCCGATGGCGCTGCGCATCATCATCCCGCCGCTGACCAGCGAGTCGATGAATCTGCTGAAAAACTCGTCGGTTGCCTTTGCGGTGTCGATCGCGGAACTTACCATGTTCGCCATGCAGGCTCAGGAGGAAACCTCACGTGGCATTGAAATTTACCTGGCCGTGACGGCGCTCTATGCAGCATCGGCCTTTGCCGTGAACCGGGTCATGGCGCTGGTCGAGAAAAAGCTCCAGATTCCAGGCTTCGTGGTGGCTGGTGCGACGGGCGGGGGGCACTGATATGTTCGGCCTTGACCTCAGCTTTTTGAACTGGGACATCATCTCCAAGTTCGTCATCAAGGGTTTTTTCTTCAGCATTCAGTTGACGATTGTGGCCACCATCGGTGGCATTATTTTCGGCACGCTGCTGGCGCTGATGCGCTTGTCGGGTCAAAAAATACTCACGGTTCCGGCAACCATTTACGTCAATGGCATGCGCTCGGTGCCGCTGGTCATGGTGATTTTGTGGTTCTTTTTGCTGGTGCCGGCATCCTTTTACGCGTTGATTCCCGGTGGCAGCAATTACCGCGCAGAGATATCGGCGGTGATCACCTTTGTCGCGTTTGAAGCCGCCTATTTCAGCGAGATCATGCGGGCGGGCATTCAATCGATCTCGCGCGGGCAGGTCAATGCCGGCCGCGCACTGGGCATGAGCTATGCCCAGAACATGAAGCTGATCATCCTGCCGCAGGCATTCCGCAACATGGTGCCGATTTTGCTGACGCAGACCATCATCCTGTTTCAGGACACCTCTTTGGTCTATGCCATTGGTGCTTACGACCTGCTCAAAGGCTTCAGCACTGCAGGCAAGATTTACGGCCGACCTGAGGAGGCCTATCTGCTGGCGGCAGTGGTTTATTTTGTGATGTGCTTTAGCCTGTCGTATATGGTCAAGCAGCTTCAAAGCAAGATTGCCATCATTCGATGAGCGCCCTGGGCAGTCGGGTAATCAGTCAAAAATCTAATAGCAAGGGAGTCCGGCATGGCGATGATTGAGTTGAAGGCGGTTTCCAAGTGGTATGGCAGCGTCCAGGTCCTGAGCGATTGCACCACCAGCATCAACAAGGGTGAAGTGGTGGTGGTGTGCGGACCCTCGGGGTCTGGCAAATCGACGCTGATCAAAACCATCAACGCGCTGGAGCCCTTTCAAAAAGGTCAGATTTTTGTGGATGGCCAGGCCGTTCACGATGCCAAAACCGACCTGCCCAAGCTGCG
>JANMBW010000081.1:0-1877 GCA_031360565.1 Polaromonas sp. | reverse complement strand
TGCCTCCGGGTGGTCAATGCGGCTCACGCGCAGCAGCTTGCTAGCGTCATTCTGCAAACCAGTGACCAGACGTTGCCACCAGCCAGCCAGTGCCAGCTTGTCCAGCCACAGCATCCAGGTGCTGTCCGACTGAGTCGGACTGTTCGCGCCAGATTTTGAAGCCGAGGCGGGTCGTGCTACGGACGTCGGTGCCGACTGGCTCATCAACATCGCGTTAGCGATGGGCAACTCGTCGGTCAGCCGGCCCAACTCGTCGAGTTTGATCAGCAATTGGGGCACGTCGTTGACCGTGGCCGCCTTGATGCGATCGAGGTCTTTCGCCAACGCCCGCTGCAAGGGATTCAGGCGCGGCTGGGCAGCGCGCGTCAGACGCTGCTCTGCCGATTTCAAGGCCGCGATCAGGGGCTCGGCGCTGCCGGCCAGCTGCGCTTGCTGCTGGGCCAAGCGCAAGGCCGATTCGATGTCGACCACCAGGTTTTCGTCCCGCGAGCGGGACAGGCTCTGCATCAACTCTTCAAGCTGGGTGCGCTGCAGGTTCACCTCACTGAGACGGGTTTCCTGCAAAGCCAATCTCGCTGACAGCTCGCGGGTGCTGTCCTGGGCTTGCCGCGCCAGGGTGCGCGCCTCAATGGCCTGTGCGCCACTGTCGAGGCTGCGACGTGCCAACTCTTCCTGAATGGTGCTGAGCTTTTGCCACAGCAAAGCGCTGAGCAGCAAGGCCAAAGCAGCCATCGCTGCGAGCAGCAGGGCCCAGGGACGGGGTAGCTGGAGCACATCCTGGTTGAACGCCAGCACTTTGTGGTCGGTCGCAGACGGGGCCGGTGAAACGGGAGACTGATCGCTCATGGATGACCTGATTCTATAGAGCGCACGCTCGCAACAATGTCCATCAGCGTCGGTCGTGACGCCACAACAACACCCCAACCCGCCGCCCGCAGGCTGCTGGCAATTCGGGGATGGGTCGCGACAGCGCGTGCCTGGCTCCAGTCCATGGCCGACAGGCTGCTATGGCTAATTAAATTGGCCACGGCCTCCGAGCTGCTGAACAACCAGAACGTGCCATCGTGACTGGCCGAACGCGCGCGCTTGAGCTGCCAAGCAGTGAGCTGCGGCGCACCGCGTTCATAGACCGTCACACACGCCACCGTGGCGCCGGCTGCTTCCCATTGCCGGGTGATCCAGTCACGGCCGCTGGCACTGGTCGGGTCGGCAGAAGTGGCCGGTTGGGTCGCCGGCGTGCAGCCGCGCACAATCAGCACCCGCCGGCCGCGCCAGTCGCGCTGGCCAACCACCTTCCACAGATTCTGCGAATCAAACTGCCCCGCATCGGCCGGTGGCATGTCGATTTGCGCGGGGGCAACACCATGGGCCACCAGTGCCGCAGCGGTGCCCGGCCCGGGTGCCATCAAGCGAAGCTGCGCCGGAACCGGAGCGTACTTTTCTTTAGCTATATTATTAATAGCTAAAGATGTCCTGGAGACGCCAGCCCGACTCCCCATTTGCTTAAAAAAATAGTCGACGGCATTGCCACTGACAAACAGGCAAGCCGCGTAATGGTCAAGCGTCTGCCAGGCCTGCTGCAGGGCCAGGACATCTGAGGCGGCAGATGCCGGACCAATCTCAATCAGTGGCAGCGCCTCTGCCTGAACCCCTGCGTCAAGCAGTTGCCGGACCCAGAGCTGAGCATCCTGGTCGGGCCGGGTGACCAGCATGACGGGCTGCCCGCTATGCGTTGTGGCGCCAACCCCCATGACCGCGCCCGACGTCACAAGGCGGCGTTGGTGGCCCAGACCGCGCCACCCGCGCGCAACTGGGCGGCCACCGCCTCGCCCAACGCCTCAGCCTCTTCAAAACTGCGCACCGGAGCGGCTTTTTGC
>JANMBW010000068.1:0-7322 GCA_031360565.1 Polaromonas sp. | reverse complement strand
TGCCGCCGGCAATTACTCCAGCCGCTTCGCCGGCGCGGTGGCGGGTACGGTGCATCTTGCGGCCGTCAAAATGCGCGACAAACTCGCGCGCATCGCCGCGGCTGCGCTGGGCTGCACGCCCGAGCAGGTGTGCTTTGAAGCGGGCAAGGTTTTCAATGCACTGCAGCCCCAGCACTCACAGGCATTTACTCGCCTGGCCGCCAGTCCGCACTGGGCGCCTGGGTTACTGCCGGAAGGGGTAGAACCCGGCCTGCGCGAAACTGCTTTCTGGACCGCACCGACGCTGGCCGCGCCCGATGCGCAGGACCGGGTCAACACCTCGGCAGCCAATGGCTTTGTGTTCGACATCTGCGGCCTGGAGGTCGATCCCGAGACCGGCCGTATTCGGGTTGACCGTTACATTACGGCCCACGACGCGGGCCGCATCCTGCACCCCGGCATGGCCGACGGACAGATTCGAGGCGCCTTTGCCCAGGGTCTGGGAGCCGCCCTGCTGGAGGAATTCCGTTATGCCGCCGACGGCGGCTTCCAGTCCGGCACTTTGGCCGACTACTTGATGCCGACAGCCTGTGAGGTACCCGACCCGCAGATCGTGCACATGGAAACGCCTTCACCGTTCACGCCGCTAGGCGCCAAGGGCTTGGGCGAAGGCAACAACATGAGCACGCCGGTGTGCATCGCCAATGCCTTTGCCGATGCCCTCAAGCCGCTTCAGGCTCGGATTGGCGATATCAGCGACATACGCCTGCCGCTAACACCGTCCAGGGTGCTGGCAATGATCGATGCAGCCGAGCCCGCTCCGCCGGCTGCAATGGCCCAGGCGATGGCAGCGCGGCCGGTATCGTCAGCGCAAGACGGTCTGTCCCTGCATGCCGCTGGTGCGATCGAGATAGCGGCCACTCCAGAAAAAGTGTTTGCTGTTTTGCTAGACCCTGCCGCGCTGGCGCAAGTCATCCCGGGCTGTCATGAGCTGGTCTTGATTGGTGAGAATCGCTATCGCGCTGACGTCACGGTTGGCGTGGGGCTGGTGAAGGCGCGCTATGCCGCCGAAATCACCTTGTCGGAAATCGATGCACCTCGCAGTCTTCGCCTCGCAGGGCAGGGGTTCTCGTCCCTCGGTACCGGCGCAGGCAGCGGCACGGTGCGGCTGGAGGCCAACGCTGAAGGCACGGTGCTGCACTACGACTACGCAGCGCAGGTCGGCGGCAAGGTTGCTGCGGTCGGCAGCCGGATGCTTGAAGGCGCAGCGCGCATCGTGCTTGCGCAACTGTTTGAGTCGCTGGGTCGGCAAGCCACGGGTGCGCGGCGTCTTGGCTGGTGGCAACGACTGCTCAAACGCCTGGGAGTGGGCGTATGAAGCCCGCAGCATTTGACTACCTGCGCGCCGACCAGGCAGACGTTGCCGTTGCCGCTTTGGCCCAGCATGGCGAGGACGCACGCATCCTCGCCGGCGGCCAGTCCCTGATGGCTGTGTTGAACATGCGGCTGGCGCAACCTTCTTTACTCATTGACATTTCCCGCAGCGAGTCACTGTCACAAATCCGTATCGCGCAGGGCCAGCTGTGCATCGGTGCCGCCGCTACGCAGGCCAGCGTTGAATGGCGTCAAGGGCTTGCGAGTGAACTGCCACTGCTGGCGCTGGCCTTCCCCCATATTTCGCATTTCCAGGTGCGCAACCGCGGCACGGTGGCTGGCTCCATCGCCCATGCCGATCCCTCGGCCGAGTTGCCGCTGTGCCTGCTGGCACTCGAAGGCGAAGTCGTGTTGCGACGCGCTCGTGGTCGCCGTGTGGTCAAGGCGGTGGACTTCTTCACCGGCATGTTACTGACGGCACGCCAGCCTGATGAACTGCTGGAGGAGGTTCGCTTTCCACTAGCCAAAAGAGGCACGAGCCACGGATTTGAAGAGTTCTCGATGCGCCATGGCGACTTTGCTGTCTGTGCGGTGGCCGTGGTGGCCGACGACCAGCGCCTGCGCATTGCAGTGGGCGGTGTCGCTGATCGCCCCACTGCCCGAGATTTTCCCGTCTTGCAGGGCAGTGCGCTGGACGACGCCCTCAATGAGCTGGCTTGGTCGCTCGATGCCCGCGACGAGCCGCAAGCCAGCGCTCAATTGCGACGCCAGCTGGTGCGCACCCTGGGACGCCGCGCGGTGCGGCAAGCCCTGGCCAACCGTATTCCCGAATGGAGTACCACATGATCCCCGATTCTCCTCGTCTCTCACGCCATGTTCTTCACCCGGTGGAACTCACACTTAACGGGCGTTTGCGAACTGGGCACGCCCCACCGCGCATGCTACTGACCGATTTTTTGCGTGACGAGCTGGGTGCGACCGGAACGCATGTCGGCTGCGAGCACGGTGTGTGCGGCGCCTGCACCGTGCGGATTGACGGAGTGGCTTGCCGCGCCTGCCTGACTCTGGCGGTGCAAGTAGGCGGCAGGCAGGTCGATACGATAGAAGGCCTGGCGCTGGCTGACGGATCCCTGAGCGATCTGCAGCAGGCCTTTAAACGACATCACGCGCTGCAATGCGGGTTCTGCACGGCCGGAATCCTGATGTCCTGCGCTGACTGGCTTGAACGGTTGTGTCTACCCGGAACCGAGGCTCGCGAACCCAGCGAGACAGAGGTTCGCGAGATGTTGTCAGGCCATATTTGCCGTTGTACCGGCTACACGCCCATCGTCGCAGCCGTGCTGGAAGTGGCGCGCGCGCGGTTTGCCGCGCGAAAGGCTTGCCATGTTTGATCTCGGCCGAACCTTTTTGCAGAGCGTGGAGCGCAGCCCGCACGCCGTGGGACTGGTCGACGGTGAGCTACGCCTGAGCTATGCCCAATGGGCGCTGCGGGTTGGTGCTGTGCAGCACAGCCTCACCGGGCTGGGACTACGGCGCGGCGACCACCTGCTGGCGGTGCTGCAAAACCGCTGGGAAATGGCCACCTTGCACTGGGCTTGCCAGTTTGCTGGCATCGTCATCACGCCGCTTAATTGGCGCGCCAAGGCTGACGAGATCGACTACTGCCTCAGCGACTCGGGTGCGCGTGCCTTGGTATTCGAGCCAGTGGTGCAAGACGCTGTTCAAGGCTCCATCGAAGCGCAGCACGTGTTACGCATTGGCGTGGACACGGTTCAAGGTGCTACGGTGCACTTCGAAGACTTGATGGCTGCGCCGGCGGAACCGCTGCCGCAGGCAAGCGCTGAAGACCTGTCGCTAATGCTTTATACCTCGGGTACGACCGGCAAGCCAAAGGGTGTGCCGCGCCGCCATCGCGCCGAGCGCATTGCGGCGCTGGCCCATGTGGCACAAAACCGCTATGCGCAGAGCGAGCGCACGCTGGGCGTGATGCCGCTTTACCACACCATGGGCGTTCGCTCGCTGCTGGCACTGGCCCTGCTCGATGGACGCTTCGTCTGCATGCCAAAGTTCGATGCGGGGCGGGCACTCCTTGCCATTGAGGGCGAGCAGCTGACGCATCTTTACCTGGTGCCAACGCTTTACCACGAGCTGCTTTCGCACCCAGAATTTTCCCGCGCTGACGTTTCCACCGTGCGCAAGCTTGGCTTTGCCGGCGCGCCCATGCACGATGCCTTGTTGCTACGGCTCACGGAGGCATTTAAACCCGAGCTGTTTGTCAACCACTACGGCAGTTCGGAAATCTACACCTTTGCCATCAACCAGAACGCAGTCGCCAAGCCAGGGTCGGCGGGCCGCGCCGGTATCAACGCTCGATTGCGTGTGGTCAGACTCGATAGCGCCAGCCCCGGGGCGCTGGTAGCGCAGGGCGAGGAAGGCCAGATTCTTGCCGAGCTGGCCGGCGACGAAGCCTTTGAAAGCTACCACAACCGGCCCGACGCCAACGCAAAGAGTCTGCGCGAAGGTTGGTATTTCACTGGCGACACCGGCTACTTTGATGCCGATGGCGACTTGTTCGTCACCGGTCGTGTCGACGACATGATCATCAGCGGCGGCGAAAACATTTCGCCGGTCGACATCGAGTCTGTGCTGTCGCTGCACCCGGCCGTCGATGAAGTCGCGGTCGCCGGGCTGAAGGACGAGCGCTGGGGGCAGCGTGTCGTTGCGTTCGTGAAAACCTGCGAGCCCGTAGCTGCCGACGCGCTGGATGCCCACTGCCGCCTCTCGGACCTCGTCAACTTCAAGCGACCGCGCGAATACGTCTTTGTACGTGAAATTCCCAAATCTCCAGTTGGAAAAGTGCTTCGCCGCAAACTGGTGGCCGGCGAGTATGAGGCCGCCCCGTCGGCGCCATCAAGTCCACCAATTTCTAACTCAAACAGGAAAGAATTATGAAACTCAATGAACTTGGCCATCCGGCGATGACCCTGCCAGTCGAATTTGACGGCTTTTCGTTGCACATCAATCCCGAGCGCGAACGCGCCGACATCGTGCTGTCGCGTCCGCCGTTCAATGTGATCAAAATGGGCACGCGTGAGCAACTTCGAATTGTTTTCGAAGCGCTGGATACCGATGACCGGGTGCGTGTCATTGTGCTGCGCTCTGAGGGCGAGCATTTCTCCAGCGGGGGTGACATTCGCGGCTTCCTGGAGGCGTCACCCGAGCATGTATCCAAGCTCGCCTGGAATATGGCTGCGCCCGCCCGCTGCAGCAAGCCCGTGATCGCTGCCGGGAGGGGTTACTGTTTCGGCGTGGGTTTTGAAATTTCGCTGGCTTGTGATTTTCGTCTGGTAACACCAACCACGCTTTATGCGTTGCCTGAACAGAAGCTCGGCCAGATTCCGGGCTCTGGCGGTTCAGCCCGGCTACAGAAAATGGTGGGCATCACGCGGACCAAAGACATCGTGATGCGTTCGCGTCGCATCACAGGCGTCCAGGCGGCAGACTGGGGCGTGGCGACCGAGTGCGTTCCCGATGCCGAGCTGGAGGCCGCCACCGACGCGCTCGTTGAAGAGCTGCGTTCATTCTCCCCGCTGGCTCAGCGGACCGCCAAGAAACTTCTCAACGACACCGAAGATTCGCCGCTGTCCATCGCCATCGAGCTTGAAGGCCACTGCTACTCGCGCCTGCGCAGTTCGGAAGACTTCCGGGAAGGTGTCGAGGCTTTTCACGCCAAGCGCCGTCCGAATTTTGCCGGCAAGTGACCAAGAGTAGCCCGCACCCCTTTTTTTAAACCCTCACAAGGAGACAGACATGAAGACTTTCATCCGCACGACCATCGCTGCCGCATCCATTACTCCATTGCTCGCCATGGCCCAGGTTGGGCCCATCAAGATCGGCGTGGTCACACCGCTGTCGGGCACCTATGCCGGCATTGGCCAGCAAGTCAAATGGGGCCTGGATCTTGCTGCAGCGCAGATCAATGCCGCTGGCGGAGTCGCCGGACGCAAACTGGAGCTTCTGTATGAAGACGAAGAGGCCAATCCGGCTGTGGCAACCCAAAAAGCGGAGAAGCTGTTCCAGGTTAACAAGGTTGATTTCCTGACCGGCACGGTAAATTCCGGATCGACGCTCGCGGTGGGCCAGGTCGCAGAGCGCAATGGCAAGTTGATCGCCACCACCGTGTCTTTTTCGGACGCCATCACGGCTGAAAAGTGCTCGCCCAATGTGTTCCGGGTGAACGCGCGGGCCGGTATGCAGTCGGCTGCACTCGCCGAGTGGCTGGGCAAGGAGAAACCTCAGGCCAATGTGTTTTACCTGGGCCCGGACTACGAGATGGGGCGCAGTACCGTCGCCGCATTCAAATCGGCCGCAGAAGCCAAGGGATCCAAGACCGTGGGCGAGGTTTACGCGCCACTCGATAACAAGGACTATTCGCCGTTCTTCGGCCAGATTCGTTCAGCCAAACCGGCGGTGATTTACACCTCAGTGGCCGGCAATGACACGGTGCGCCTGTTTAACCAGATGGCTGAATTTGGCCTGGCCCGTAACGTGCAGGTGGTCGGGGCTTCTGGCACGGTGACATCGCAGAACCTCGCAGCCATCGGCAAGGCGGCAGACGGCTTTGTCACAGGCGTGGGCTATTCGCCCAACATCGAAAGCCCGGAAAACAAGAAGTTTGTCACCGAATTTGTGGCCGCTAACAAGGCCAAACCCGACCTGTATGGCGCGGACTCATACGGGGTCCTTTTCTTTTACAAGGCGGCCGTTGAAAAGGCCAAAAGCACCGAGACCGACAAGGTCCGAGACGCCATGCGGGGCCTGCAGTGGAACACGCCGCAGGGCGTGAAGACGCTGCGGGCAGGCGACCACCAGGCCATGCAGGACATGTATGCGATGCGTGTCAAAGGCGGCGAATTCGAGATCGTTGGCAAGGTGACTGCCGCCCAGGCCATCGGTCCTGACAACTGCACAAAATTCTAGACAAGTCGATACGGCCTGGTTCAAGTCTGGCTCGGACAACGCCGCAACACGGGAGACAACGATGGCTGAAATGCTCGAGTGGCTGCAGTTCGTACTGGCGCCTCAGGTAATTAACGGGGCGTCGATTGGCGTAGCCGTGGTATTGATGGCATTGGGTCTGACCATTATTTTTGGCCTGCTCGATGTGATCAACATGGCGCATGGCGAGTTTTATGCCATTGGCGCCTACGCGGCAGTGGCGCTGCTGGGCGTGGGTCTGCCGTTCTGGTGGGCCCTGGGCCTGACGCCGCTGCTGATGGCTGCGGTGGGCTATGCGACGGAGCGTACGCTGATCCAGCGCGTTTTCCATTCGAGGGAGCGGCACACGCTGACACTGCTGCTGACATTTGGTCTGGCAATTATTTTGGAAGACGCATTGAAGATTGTGTTCGGTGCCAACCCGCTGCGTCTGGAACCGCCCATTAGCGGGGCGAGCGAGGTGTTTGGCCTGTTCTTTCCGAACTACCGCCTGTTCGTCATGGCGCTGGGCAGCGTGGTCATTGCCGCCGTCTGGTTGGTGGTGTTTCGCACCAGCCTGGGAGCGATGGTTCGTGCGGCTGCCTATGACCGTCACATGGCAGCGTCGCTAGGCGTGCCGGTGGCTGTGGTGTACGCGGGTACGTTCGCGTTCGGGGTTGCGCTGGCTGGCTTGGCAGGCGTGCTGCTGGCGCCAATCTATTCGGTGTTTCCGACGATGGGGCGCGACTTCGTGCTGATCGCGTTTTCTGTCGTCATCATCGGCGGCATGGGTTCGATCAAGGGCGCGGTCATCGCCGGCCTGGTGCTGACCCAGATCCAGTCGATTTCCAGTCTTTACATCTCTCCGGTATGGGGCGATCCGCTGCTGTTCGGGATCATGGTGCTGGTGCTGATGTGGCGGCCACAAGGCTTATTCGGGAGATTGGGCCATGCGTGAAATCACTGCCGGGCCGGTGGCGCCCACAGCTTCC
>JANMBW010000062.1:0-2167 GCA_031360565.1 Polaromonas sp. | reverse complement strand
AGATATTGACCGAACGCCTGGGTAAAAAAGTACAGCTGGTCGGTGACGACCTGTTTGTCACCAACACCAAAATCCTCAAGCAAGGCATAGACATGGGTGTGGCCAATTCCATCCTGATCAAAATCAACCAGATCGGCACCTTGACCGAAACTTTCGCTGCCATCGAAATGGCCAAGCGCGCGGGCTAAACAGCGGTCATATCGCACCGTTCGGGCGAGACCGAAGACACCACCATTGCCGACATCGCTGTGGGCACCAATGCGGGTCAGATCAAGACCGGCTCCTTGTCACGCTCGGACCGTACCGCCAAATACAACCAGCTGTTGCGCATCGAGGAAGACCTGGGCGACGTCGCGTCCTACCCCGGCCGGGCAGCGTTTTACAACTTGCGCTGAAGTGGATTAAGCCCCACTGACTCCATTGGGAAACCGCTTCATCCCCACCATTCTGATGGCGCTGCTGGTGCTGTTCCATGTACAGCTCTGGATGGGTCGGGGCAGCATTCCTGCCGTACGGGACATGCAGCAGCGGCTCGATGAACTGCTGGCCAAAAACACCAAGGCTCAACTGGCCAACGATCAGCTGAAAGCCGAAGTCAGAGACCTCAAGGAGGGCCTGGAGATGGTGGAAGAAAAAGCCCGCAGCGAGTTGGGCATGGTCAAGCCGAACGAGATTTTCGTTCAGATCGCACCTTGAATCTCGACCTTGGATGTTGAAGGTTGCACTGCTCGGCGTCCGCGACCGCGACAAACTAAGGCTCGGCGCCGACTTGCTACTGGCCTTGGCAAGGACTGCCTGGCCAGTGACGGTGGTAATGCCCGTTGCGTCCGCCTTGGCAGATATTTCAGATCAGATTGACCTGACGCTGCTGATGGGTCTGGACGCTACGCCTGCCACCGAGCAGGCAAAAGACCAATTGATTCGGACTGGGTTGGTAAGCCACGGTACGCCCTACACCGTGCTCTACGGTTCTCCCGAAGAGTGCTTGGCACAGGCGCTGATGCTGATAGAAAAAGCCCTGGTCACAGTCGACGCGCTGGCATCCAAAGCACCCGAGCAAGGCAGCAGTCCCTGGGTATGGCTGTGCGACAGCTGTAGCGATCCTGAATGCGAGCACAGGCTGCTGACCAGTTTGCTCTCCAGCAAGCGCGTCACTGAACCGTAGCGGTGGGCGGTGGTCTGCGGTCCGGATGGGTAAAGAGCTGAGCGGCATCGACCGGATCAAAGTCGTACTGCGCGCCACAAAATTCGCAGGTGACGCCGACCTTTCCACGCTCTGCCAGAATGCTTTCAATTTCATCGGTGCCCAGCCCACGCAACATATTGCCCACCCTGTCGCGCGAACAGCTGCAGGCAAAACTCGGCACCAAAGGCTCAAAGCGCGTCAGCGTCTCTTCCCAAAACAGGCGGCGCAACACGGTTTCGACATCCAGTCCCAGCAACTCTTCCCGCTTGAGTGTTCTGGCCAGAATGGCAATCCGGTTGTAGTCTTCATTGATGCCAATCTGATCTTCGTCGGCATAACGGTCAGTCTGACCTTGCAGATTGCCGACACCTTTGACCGGTAGCCGTTGAATCAGCAGGCCCGCTGCCACAGCACCATCTGCGGCCAGAATCAGTGTGGTGTCGAGCTGCTCGCTTTGCAGCATGTAGTGCTCCAGCACCTCGCTGAGGTTTTCGATCTTTTCCCGCTTGTCATCAAACAGCGGGACCACGCCCTGGTAGGGTTGCTGCCCGGGCAGCTTGTCTTTGGGATCCAGCGTGATGGCGCAGCGCCCTTGATTGTTGACGTTGACCAGCTGGCTAAGGGTGCTGTCGGCATCCACAACACCGGTGACGGTGGCTGTGGCCCGCAAGCTGAGGTCGGGTTGCACCTCTGCCACGGCAAGTTTGACGGGACCATCGCCAAAAATCTGAAGGATCAGTGCGCCGTTGAACTTGATGTTGCTTTGCATCAACGCGCCGGCCGCAGCCATTTCGCCCAGCAAGTGCATGACCTCTACCGGGTAGCCCCCCGCATCGCGCCGCCTCCGGAGAATTTCCTGCCAGGAATCGGTGAGGCGGACCAGCATGCCGCGAACCGGCAAGCCTTCAAAAATGAATTTATGGAGCTCGGACATTCCAAACCGCCTCGTCAGAGTGGGCCCTTGAGGCCGACCTTGTAGCG
>JANMBW010000050.1:0-1890 GCA_031360565.1 Polaromonas sp. | reverse complement strand
TGCGTGCGGCATTGCGCTCGCTGGCGCCAATCGCGCCGTCATGGTCAAGCAGTTGGCCCAACTCCTCTACCGCGTTGCAGACGTCGGCGCGCAACATGTTCTCGCCAAAAAACTGGTGAAACATCTGGCCAACCGGGCTTTTCAAAAAAGCGACGCCGCCCGAGTGCCCCGGGCAATGCCACGAATAGGAACCGTCTTCCGCGTAGTCGAGCAAGGCTTTGAAAAATGGCGGCTGCACGCCCTCCAGGTAGCTCTTGGCTTCACGCAGGATGTGGCGCGCCACAAATTCGGGCGTGTCCTCGAACATGTGAATAAAACCGTGCAACTCACGCAGAATATCGTTGGGAATGTGGCGTGAGGTCTTGGTCTCGCCATACACATAAATCGGCACATCGAGGTTTTTGCGGCGCACCTCTTCAATGAAGTTGCGCAGATTCAACACCGCGGGGTCCAGGTCAGGACCGGGCGTGAACTCTTCGTCGTCTATCGACAAGATAAAGGCACTGGCCCGGCTCTGTTGCTGGGCAAACTGCGACAGGTCACCGTAGCTGGTGACGCCCAGCACTTCAAATCCTTCGGTCTCAATGGCCTGCGCCAGCGCCCGTATGCCCAGGCCGGAGGTGTTTTCGGAACGAAAATCTTCGTCAATGATGACAATTGGAAAGCGAAATTTCATGATGGCGGGTTACCGTGGTGACGAAGCGATTGCACAGCTTGGTGAAAGGCGCCTGGACGGGTGAGCCGGGCGAACGTGCAAAGTGTACGGAAATAAAAAGGCCATGCTCTTGCAGGCCTGTCTAATTGCCTCAAAATACCTGAGAACGGCTACACAACAAAGTGAAGGAACGCTGACATGGCGGAATCAACCATCTGGTGGTTGCTGGCGGGTATTGCAGTCGCCATTGAGCTGGCGACTGGTACTTTTTATCTTTTGATGCTGGCCATTGGCATGGTTGCGGCGGCAATTGGCGCGCATCTCGGCCTGCCCGTGACAGGTCAGCTCACCACTGCCGCGATCGTCGGCGGCGGCGCGGTGGCCTTGTGGCACCAGCAGAGCCTGAGAAAACCTCAGGCAGCGCCCGCACAGTCCAACCCGGACGTTCATATCGACATTGGCGAGCCGGTGCAGGTGCTGGCCTGGCAGTCAGACGGTACTGCAACCGTCAAATACCGCGGGGCAAACTGGACCGCCGTGCTGGAAGGGGCGCCTCAGGCTGGCTCTTTGGGAGCGCAGCCGACCGGCCAGTTTCACATCAAGGAAATGCTGGGCAATCGCCTGGTGATTGAAAAGCGCTGACTTTTCCTTCCTTTCCCCAATCCCTATTTCTCTCCTTTTCCCAAACTTTTTGTCCTCGGGGCTCTGGCCCTTCGGCTCGAACATAAAAATCATCTCTGGAGAACATCATGGAAGTCGCGTTAGTTATTCTGGTGGTGGCTGTTATCTTTATTGTGCGCAGCATCAAGGTTGTGCCCCAACAAAACGCCTGGGTCGTCGAGCGGCTGGGCAAATACCACGGCTCGCTGACACCTGGCCTGAATTTTCTGGTGCCCTTTGTTGACAAGGTGGCCTACAAACACAGCCTGAAAGAAATTCCGCTCGACGTGCCAAGTCAGGTTTGCATCACGCGCGACAACACCCAGCTCCAGGTGGACGGCATTTTGTACTTTCAGGTCACCGATCCGATGCGTGCCAGCTACGGCTCGTCAAACTACATCATTGCCGTCACGCAGCTCGCCCAGACTTCTCTGCGGTCGGTGATCGGCAAGCTGGAGCTTGATAAGACCTTCGAAGAGCGCGACATCATCAACGCCCAGGTAGTCGCTGCGATTGACGAAGCCGCGTTAAATTGGGGCGTGAAAGTCTTGCGTTATGAAATCAAGGACCTTACA
>JANMBW010000024.1:0-5488 GCA_031360565.1 Polaromonas sp. | reverse complement strand
AGGTGTGCCTGGGCGGGGGGGTGATTGGCGGCAGCAATGTACAAAACCATCCGGCCAGCCTGTCACCGCCAAAGCCCGCGCACCAGCAGCAGTCGAGGGCCTAGCTGGGCCTAGCTGATTGCGAGATTCTGTGTCAGCTTGCGTTGCCAGACGCGGCCTGTCAGGGGTTTTCGTTGGGGCCTGTAGCCCGTTGGTAGATCAGGTGGTACACCAGCCCGACCAGCACGCTGCCCCCGATGATGTTGCCCAGGATGACCGGTAGCAAATTACCGAAAAAGCCCGCCCAGGCCAGGCTGTGCGAGCCGACCCCAGCGGGCTCGAAGGTCTGCACCAGCATCGCCATCGGAATCAAATACATGTTGGCAATGCTGTGCTCAAAACCCGCCGCCACAAAGGCCGAAATAGGAAATACGATGGCGATGGCCTTGTCGACAACGCTGCGTCCGGCCAGCGCCATCCACACGGCCATGCAAACCAGCAGATTGCAGAGGACGCCCTTGAAAAACGCAGTCCAAAATGGCATGGCGACCTTGGTCAAGGCAATTCGCAGGTATTCCTGCGCCACAGCGCCGTTGTTCAGATCGGTGTGGCGGGACAGATAGACCAGCAGCGCCAGCCCGGCCGCGCCAACAAAGTTGCCGCCGCAGACGATGGCCCAGTTGCGCAGCAGGTCACCGCTGGAAATCTTTCCGTCGGCCCAGGCCATGGCCAGCAGGTTGTTGCCGGTGAACAATTCCGCACCCGCAACCACCACCAGCAGAAGGCCCAGTGAAAAGACAAGCCCGCCAAGCACCTGTCGGGCAGCAAAACCGAGCGTCGGATCCGATCGGACCAGCACAAAAAACATCGCACCCAGACCGATGAAGGCGCCCGCCAATACGCTCAACATCAACAAAGGCAGCAGCGGCAGCTTGGCCTTGGCCACGCCCACGGCATCAACCCGCGCGGCAATCTCCCGGGGCGCGTAAGCGTCGAAGCCAAAGAATTCAGACATGGCGAGTCCCCCAATGCGTTGCCGCTGTTTTATCGCCAGCTTTGCTGTCAAATAAGCTTCTAGCCCATATAAAAATTGAGCTTTTAGCTATAAATTCAGGAGCATTTGTAAACTTGGCTACCGCCTAGAAAGCAGACTCCAAATAGCTGTAGATATAGTTGGAGCCGCCGTCCACGTTGCCCAGCAATCGCGATGCGCCAAAAATGCCCGAGCGGTGCGACACACCAAAACCAATATAGGTGTTTTTCAGGCTGCGCGATCCCAGCAGGTCGCCCAGGCTGACGTCGAGGGTCGGGTCCAGGTACTGCAGCAGGCGCGAAGTGGTTTTGCCGGTCTGACTCGACACCTCGGTGTAAGGCACCCTTTGCGCTGCAGACAAGCCCACACCCAGACCCAGCCTGGTTTTCACCCGATCGCTCCAGGGAAATCCGTAATAAGTGGCTTTCATAAAGACATCGAGCTGCGCACCATTGGCCTGCAAGCCGCGGTCATTGTGGTGAATCAGACCGACGTAGCCGGCCACATCGACTGGCCAGCCGTTGAGCCTGTCGATAAACGGTTTGCCGACCTGCACACCCGTGATGCTGGTCGAGTTGGTGCTGGCGACCGAGAGGCAGCGCGCGGTGATGATCCGGGCCAGATGGCAGCCGTTTTCAGTCGCCTTTCCATACAGCAGCTTGAAATAGGTTAGCGAGCTGTCTTCGGCCGGCTGCCGGGTGCGGCTGCCAAAATCGTAGACTGCGCCGATATACACGGCAGGCAGCACGCGCTTTTGCACAATGGGGCTGTTCTTCGCCGAGTTGCCCAGCATGGTGGCCGACACGCCGCCCAGCAAACGCCAGCGCTCCGAAATGTCGTAAGAGCCGTACAGCCCGATCTGGCTGTTGACGCCTGCGCCGGGCGCATAGGCCGGTCGCCCAGCAATCGCCTCATCCGGCAGCACGCCGTAGTAGTAGTTATTGAGCTTGGCGCTCCGCACAGACAAGCTCAGCGTGGGGCGCAGCGACAAGGCGCCGGAGCGCCATTCGTAGCTGTAGCCCAGACGCGCCTCGCTGCCTCGGGAAGTGTCGCCAATATCCTGAACAAATTCGGCCTGCACGGTACCCCACGGCTGCCGATAGCGGTAGGACAGCCCCAGGTCAATGCCCGAGTCGCGCGGCGCCATGCCTGCGAGGCTGGGCGGCAGACGCGAAGTTGGGAAACCTTCGAGGCGCTGCTCGACAAACACATCGAGCCGCTGCCCCGTCTCTTTATCGCCCTGATTGAACAATTTAAGGCCCAGGCGGTTGGCGTGCAAAAAGACACGTTCGCCTTCGTAGAGATAAAGGGGCAGCAGGTCGTAACGCGTGCCGGCGCCCAGATAAGGCGAGGTCTCAATCCGGGTGATCACGCCCACACCGGCGCTGTTCGGCGTGTTCAGAACCTCTGTCAAGGGTTCGACCCCGCCGACCGCATGGGCTGGAAGTGCCACGACAGTGGCTACCAAGCACGCGGTCATGCCGGCCAGCAATCGAGTGGTGAAGCGGAGTGGCGTCATGCGTCCACCCGCGTCAGAACGGAATGTCATCGTCCATGTCATCAAAGCCGCTGGCCGTTTTGGCGGGTGCCGGGGCGGGCCGCGGGGCTGCGGCCGGGGCGCGGGCAGCCGGAGCCGAACGCCCGGGAGCGTCATAACCACCACCTTCATCGCCACTGCTGGGGCCACCCATGCCCTGGCGGCTGCCCAGCATCTGCATTTGATCGGCGCGAATTTCAGTGGTGTATTTTTCCTGGCCTTCCTTGTCGGTCCACTTGCGCGTGCGCAGGCTGCCTTCAACGTAAACCTGCGACCCCTTGCGCAGGTATTGGCCCACAATTTCAGCCAGCCGGCCGTTGAAGGCAACGCGGTGCCATTCGGTGGCTTCCTTCATTTCGCCACTGGTCTTGTCCTTCCAGCGGTCGGTGGTCGCAATGGTCACGTTGGCGATCTGGTCGCCATTGGGAAAGCTGCGCATTTCCGGGTCTTTGCCAAGGTTGCCGACGATGATGACTTTGTTGACGGATGCCATGCTGTTCCTCCTAGTGCTGCCAGTTTAACTGGCCGACCAATCGACCCCTGGCTGCCAAATCAAAATCTTACCCGGCCCGAATCCCACAAGCCCAGTCGCGCAGCGGCGCCTCGGTATGATTGAAGGTTTCCCTCTGGGCGCCCGCCGTGAATTCCCCCATCGATCCCGAACCCTCAGGTGTTGACCTGCGCAGCGACCCCAACGACAAATTGCCTGCGACCGATGGGGTCGCCTCGCCGAACAGCCAGGTAACCCCATCGGCAGGCGCGGTGGCGTCCATTTTTGCTGCCCAGAAAATCAGCATTCGCGGCGCGCGCACGCACAACCTCAAAAACATTGACCTCGACATCCCGCGCAACCAGCTGGTGGTGATCACCGGCCTGAGCGGTTCAGGTAAATCCAGCTTGGCATTTGACACGCTGTATGCCGAAGGCCAGCGCCGCTATGTTGAAAGTTTGAGCACCTACGCGCGCCAGTTTTTGCAGCTGATGGACAAGCCGGATGTCGACATGATCGAGGGCCTGTCACCCGCAATTTCAATTGAACAAAAGGCCACCTCCCACAATCCGCGCTCCACCGTGGGAACCGTCACCGAAATCCACGACTACCTGCGTCTGCTGTTTGCCCGCGCTGGCACACCGTTTTGTCCCGAGCATGATCTGCCACTCCAGTCCCAAAGTGTCAGCGAGATGGTCGACACGGTGCTGGGCCTGCCCGAAGACACCAAGCTGATGATTCTGGCGCCGGTCGCGCGTGACCGCAAAGGCGAGTTTGAGCATCTGTTTGCCGAGATGCAGGCGCAGGGCTATGTACGCTTTCGGGTCCAGGGGGTGGCCTATGAATTCGATGAACTGCCCAAGCTCAAAAAAACTGAAAAGCACGACATCGACGTGGTGATTGACCGCATCAAGGTCCGGACCGACAGCGACCCGCAGGGCCGCTCTCAAGTTGGGCAGCGTCTGGCAGAAAGTTTTGAAGCGGCTTTGCGTCTGGCCGACGGCAAAGCCCTGGCACTGGAGATGGACACCGGCAAAGAGCATGTGTTCAGCGCCAAGTTCGCCTGCCCGTTGTGCAGCTATTCCCTGAGCGAAATGGAGCCGCGCCTGTTTTCGTTCAATTCGCCGGTCGGTGCCTGCCCGAGCTGCGATGGATTGGGCCACCGGGAATTTTTTGATCCAGCGCGCGTCGTCGCCTTCCCGTCCCTAAGCCTGGCCAGCGGTGCCGTCAAGGGCTGGGACCGGCGAAATGGCTACTACTTCTCCATGCTCGAAAGTCTGGCCAAACACTACGCCGTTGACATCGACACTGCTTTTGAAAACCTGCCAGTCCATGTGCAGCAAGTGGTGTTACACGGCTCGGGCGATGAAGACATCAAGTTCAACTACCTGATGGACTCGGGTGCGACGGCGGGTAAAAAAGTCAACAGGAAGCATCCTTTTGAAGGCGTGATCACCAATTTTGAACGCCGCTACAAAGAGACTGATTCAACCGCCGTGCGCGAAGAGTTGGCGCGCTACCGCAGTGTGCAGCCTTGCCCAGATTGCCGGGGCACGCGCTTGCGGGTCGAGGCCCGTCATGTTTATCTGGTGGGCGACCCCGGCTCTGATGGCAATGCAGTGCGCAAGGCGATTTATGAAGTCAGCCGCGACACCCTGCGCGACAGCTTTGCGTATTTCAACGGCTTGACGATGCGCGGTGCAAAAGGCGAAATTGCCGGGAAGGTGGTGCGCGAAATCGGCCTGCGCCTGAAGTTTCTCAACGACGTCGGACTCAATTATTTGAGCTTGGACCGCAGCGCTGAAACCCTTTCGGGCGGCGAGTCGCAGCGCATCCGGCTGGCGTCGCAGATTGGTTCGGGGCTGACCGGTGTCATGTATGTGCTCGACGAGCCTAGCATTGGCCTGCATCAGCGCGACAACGACCGGCTGATTGGCACCCTCAAACATCTGCGTGACATCGGCAACAGCGTACTGGTCGTCGAGCATGACGAAGACATGATTCGCGCGGCCGACCATGTGATCGACATGGGGCCGGGCGCAGGCATCCACGGTGGCCGCGTCATGGCGCAAGGCAGCTTTGAAGATGTGCAGAACAGCCCCCACTCGCTGACCGGAAAATACCTGGCGCAAACCCTGAAGATCGCCGTGCCCAAACGCCGTACCGCTTGGTTGCCTGTGGTTAAAAAGGAGAACGCCTTCACCGCCAGAAAGCCTTCACGCTTTCCACCCAGTCCAGCCGCCGAGAGACGCGCTGCGCGGGAGGCGCAACATCTGGCCACGCTGGGCGACATGCAGGCGCTACGCGTCATCAACGCCACAGGCCATAACCTGCAGGGCGTGAGCGTCGAGTTCCCGGTTGGCCTGCTGACCTGCGTGACCGGCGTCTCGGGCTCGGGCAAGTCCACGCTGGTTAATGACACGCTCTACGCAGCGGTAGCACGCACGCT
>JANMBW010000016.1:0-7723 GCA_031360565.1 Polaromonas sp. | reverse complement strand
ACACGGACTGGAGGCTGAAGGCGTCGATGCCAGCCAGCGGGTCACCTGCCCGGTGCCCGCCGGTGGTGCCACCATTCATCACCAACGGACGCTGCACCATGCCGACCCCAACCGATCCGATGAACCCCGCCGGGCTTATGCCCTGGGTTTTGGTGTGCGTTCGCGAGCCACGACACTGCGAACAGAGTTTCACTGGAACCAATCCAGGGCCACCGCCCGGGACCAGCGGGCGGCAGCGGCACAGGGCGTGTTGCAACGTTATGTGAATCTTTTGAAGACTCAGCTCAAAGCTGTGTTGCGTTAAACCGCCTGCTACGCAGTCTGCGTCGGGCGCAACCTGAAGTGCATCGCGTCCGGTTTGGCGCTCAAATTTCGAGGTTGTCGATCAGCCGGGTGCTGCCCAGTTTTGCAGCGCCCAGCACCACCAGTGGCTCGGCGCTCAAGCTGATCTGGGGGGGAAGCAGGTCCGACCGGCAGCGCACGGTCAGGTAGTCAGGCTTCCATCCGCGTCGGGCCAATGTCTGCATGGCGCGAGTTTCGAGGGCCGGAAGATCTGAAAGCTCGGCGGAAAGGGCGGCTTCGCCCAAGGCCTTGAGGGCTTTGGAAAGTTGCACCGCCTCCACCCGCTCGGCTGGACTCAAGTAGCCATTGCGTGACGACAGGGCCAGGCCGTCCGCATCGCGCTGGGTTTCTCCTGCCAGGATGTCGATAGGCAGGGCAAATTGTCGAACCAGGCGACGCACCACCATAACCTGCTGGTAGTCTTTTTTCCCGAAAGCCGCCACACCACCCGGCATACCGGCATACACGCAAGAAAACAGCTTGAGCACCACCGTGCTGACACCAATAAAAAAGCCCGGCCGGAAATGACCTTCCAGAATGTCGCTCAGGTCTGTGGCGGGGCTGACCTTGTAGCTTTGAGGTTCGGGGTACAGCTCTTTTTCGCGCGGGGCGAACAACACATTGCATCCGGCGGCCTCAAGCCGTTGAGCGTCCGCATCCAGCGTGCGGGGGTAGCTGTCAAAATCTTCATGCGGTGCAAACTGCAGGCGATTGACAAAGATGCTGGATACCGTGACATCACCCAATGGTTTGACCTGTCTGACCAGCGCGATGTGCCCGTCATGCAGGTTGCCCATGGTCGGAACGAAGGCCGGCCGTTTGAAGCCACTGAGACGCTCGCGCAACTCGGCGATGGTGTGGACGATATGCATGCGCTGGCCCCCCGAAATACTAGTTTTTTTAAACCCGCCGCTGGCTTACCAGGCGTGCAGGGCATTGTCCGGAAAGCTGGCGTTTTTGACCGCTTGCACATAAGCCTGCATGGCACCGCGTACGCTGAGACCATCAGCCATGAAATCGCGGACAAACTTGGGCATTTTGCCCAGATTCATGCCCAGCATATCGTGCAGCACCAGCACTTGTCCGGCGGTGCCGTTACCAGCGCCAATTCCTATCGTCGGGCAATGGGTCAATGATTGGGTCAGCGCGGTCGCCAGAACTGTTGGCACCATTTCGAGCACCAGCATGGCTGCCCCGGCGTCTTGCAAGGCATGCGCCTCGCTTTTGAGTTTTGCCGCCGCATCCTCGGTTTTGCCCTGCACGCGGTAGCCACCGAGTGCATGGACCGATTGGGGCGTCAGGCCAAGATGGGCGCAGACCGGAATGCCTCGCTCCACCAAAAAACGCGTTGTCTCGGTCGTCCAGCCGCCACCTTCGAGCTTGACCATGTGCGCCCCAGCCTGCATCAGCACGGCGGCGCTTCGCAGGGCCTGCTCTTTGCACTCGTGGTAGCTGCCAAACGGCAAGTCGGCGATCAGCCACGCCACTCCGTGCGAGCGACGCAGACCGTTGGCCACGCACTCGGTGTGGTGACGCATGGTTTCCAGCGTCACGCCAACGGTGCTGGTCAAACCCTGACACACCATGCCCAGGGAGTCGCCGACCAGAATGCATTCAACCCCCGCAGCGTCCGCGACGGCGGCAAAGGTGGCGTCGTAAGCGGTGAGCATGGTGATCTTCTCACCCTGGGCATGCATTTCGCGCAGCCGTGGCAGGCTGATGGGTTTACGCGCAGACGCCGTAGAGGTAGGCGGCAGGCTGCCATAGGGGCTGGCGGCCCCGGCGGTGGCTGTCTTGACGTTTTCTGCTGTCATCTTGCGGGTCTCCAAGTGAGCGAAAGTCTAGGCAGATCGAGGCCTGCGATCAGCGTGCATTTGGTGCCGAGCGCTGCATGCCCAGGCGCGCCAGCAGAACGGTATCGTCCTGGGTGTCGGGGTTACCGGTGGTCAACAGTTTTTCACCATAAAAGATCGAGTTGGCACCGGCCAGAAAACACAGCGCCTGGACGCCGTCGCCCATCTGCTGGCGGCCTGCCGACAGGCGCACCCGCGCGGTCGGCATGGTGATGCGCGCCACGGCAATCGTCCGTACAAACTCAAACGGGTCCAGATCAGCCTGATCGGCCAGCGGCGTGCCTTCTACCTTGACGAGGTTGTTGATCGGTACCGACTCAGGATAGGGCGTGAGGTTGGCGAGCTCGGCCACCAGACCAGCGCGCTGGCGACGGGTTTCGCCCATGCCGACAATTCCGCCGCAACAGACCTTGACCCCTGCGCTGCGAACCCGCGCCAGGGTGTCCAGCCGGTCCTGGTAGTCGCGCGTGGTGATGATGTCGCCGTAAAAATCGGGCGCGCTGTCGAGGTTGTGGTTGTAGTAGTCGAGGCCCGCGCTTTGCAAGGTTTGGGCATGGCCGTCTTCCAGCATGCCCAGTGTGGCGCAGGTCTCCAAGCCGAGTGCCTTGACGGTACGCACCAGTTCGGCCACTTTTTCAATGTCGCGGTCTTTTGGCGAACGCCAGGCGGCACCCATGCAAAAACGGGTCGCGCCTGCGTCTTTGGCGCGCTGCGCCGCCTGCAGCACTTCGGCGGGCTCCATCAGCTTGCTGGCTTCCACGCCGGTGTCATAACGCGCCGCTTGTGGGCAGTAGCCGCAGTCTTCGGCGCAGCCACCGGTTTTCACGGACAGCAGGGTTGCAAATTCCACCTGCGTCGGATCGAAGTTTTCCCGGTGCACGGTTTGCGCACGGTGCATCAGTTCAGGAAAGGGCAGGTTAAAGAGCGCCTCAATCTCGTCCACACTCCATCGGCCCACAGCTTGGGGCGGTGCGGCTGGGCGGGGTGTGTGAAAGGTGACGGTTTGAGGCATGACAGCAGACATGGGTGAAGATTCCTGTAGCAAGGATGTGCGAGGCCATCAAGGCAAGACTGGGGGCAGTTTATTCGATGCGGCTGGCTGATCGCCAGGATTCAGTAGCTCAGTTCAGTCAGCGCCTGGACCAAGCGGTCAATATCAGCCGGGGTATGCAGGGCCGACAGGGCAATACGCAAGCGGGCCGTGCCGTCCGGCACGGTGGGCGGTCGAATGGCCGGCACCCACAGACCGCGCTCATGCAGTCCCTGCATGACGCGCATCGCTTCGTCGTTGGAGCCAATCAGCAGCGGCTGAATGGCCGTCGGCGAGTCACCGAGTCGCCACGCCTTGCCTTGTAACGCACTGGCCAGGCCGCTGCGCAACTGGCTGACGAGGCCTTGCAAATGGGCACGCCGCCAATCTTCGCTTTCAATCAAATGCAGGCTGGCCTGTAGCGCACTGGCCAGCATGGCGGGTGCCGCAGTGGCAAAAATATAACTGCGGGTTTTTTGCAGCAGCCATTCGATCAGGACCTCGCTGCCTGATACAAATGCGCCGGCCACGCCTGCTGCCTTGCCCAGGGTGGCCATGTAAAGCACGCGGGATGAGGCCTGATCACCTGTCAGTCCGAAGTGCGCCAGACAGCCGCGCCCCTGGGGCCCGAGCACGCCAAAACCGTGCGCATCGTCAAGCAGCAGCAACGCGTCGTGGCGCTCGCACAGGCCAAGCAGGGCCGGCACGTTGGCGATATCGCCTTCCATACTGAACACGGCATCGCTGAGGACGAGCTTGCGGCGCGCGCTGCTGTTGGCCAGTTCATGCTCCAGCGCGGTCAAGTTGGCATGGGCGTAACGGTGGATGTGCGCGCCGGACAACCTGGCGCCGTCAATCAGGCAGGCGTGGTTGAGTGCGTCTGAAAAAACGGCGTCGCCCTTGCCCACCAGCGCCGGAATGATGCCGATGTTGGCCGCGTAACCGGCATAAAAATACAGCGCCCGGGAGTGACCGACAAAGCGTGCCAGCGCGATTTCCAGAGCGTCGTTGGCCGCGCTATGGCCACTGACCAGGGGCGACGCGGCAGCGCCCACGCCGAACCGCTTGGTCCCCTCGCGGACCGCCGCTACCAGATCAGGGTGGCCCGCCAGGCCAAGGTAGTCGTTGCTGCAAAATGCCAGCAAGCGTCGGCCATCTACCAGCAGATGCGCGCCATCTGCGGGTTGCACCACTCGCCGCTGGCGGCGCAAGTGCGCGCGATCGAGATCGTTGAGGCGCTCGGGGAACTCATCAAGCCAGGAGCTGGCAACAGGCTTGTTCATCCGTGCCACGGCCGCCATGAGGCGGGGAGATCCATCGTCATGTTTGTGGGGTCTGGCCGGGCTTGCCAACCGACGTTGGCGAGCAGCGGGGCGCCCAGGCGGCGCTTGAGAAACAGCAGGTTTTCTTGCTGCGCAGCCATGTCCGGGTCGATCTGGTTAGCCACCCAACCCGCCAGGGTGAGACCTCTGGCGCGTATGGCCTCGGCAGTGAGCAGCGCATGGTTCAGGCAACCCAGCCGCATGCCGACGACCAGTACCACCGGCAGTTGGAGCGCTTGCGCGAGATCGGCACCGGTGCTGTTGCCCGCTTCGTCGTCAGTTAGCGGCACCATAAAGCCGCCGGCGCCCTCCACCACTACCGCATCGGCCCGTTGCAGGAGCGCCCGATGGCAGTCGACGATGTGGCTAATGTCGATACGGGTGCCGGAGCGCTGCGCGGCGATGTGCGGGGAGACCGGATCAGCCAGCGATACCGGGTTGTCCAGCGCCGGGGGGACGCTGCAATTGGAGGCCGTGCGAAGCGCCAGCACATCCTCGTTGACGTGCACGCCGTTAAACAGGCTGGTGCCGGCCGCAACCGGCTTCATGCCGACCACCCGTGGGTAGCGCAAGGCCAACTGATGCAGCAGCGCACAGCTGACCAGGGTTTTGCCCACGCCGGTATCGGTGCCGGTAACAAAAAGGGAAAGCTTGCCGGGCTCAGGCATGGCGGCTTTCTTCTGCCAGCGTGGCTTCCAAAGCCCCAAACGCACCCCGGGCCAGATGGTTTGCTGTCTCGTCGTTCAATACATAAGGTGGCATGGCGTAGAGGGTGCTGCCAATTGGCCGCAACAGTACGCCGCGTGCCATGGCATGCTGCTGGTAGCGGCGCGAAAAATCGGGCAGTTGGGTAGCAACGTCCCAAGCCCAGATCATGCCGGTCTGGCGCGCATTGCTGACGCGCGGATGGTTACTCAGCGGTGCAAAAGCCGCGCTGAGAGTCTGGGCCAGCGCAACGTTGTTGACCAGGACCTTGCCTTGCTCGAACAATTCCAAGGTAGCCAATGCAGCCCGGCAGGCGAGTGGATTACCGGTATAGGAGTGCGAGTGCAAAAAGCCTCGCGCCACCTGATCATCGTAAAAAGCTTCGTACACGTTGTCGGTGGTGAGCACCGCAGACAACGGCAGGGTGCCGCCGGTCAGGCCCTTGGACAGGCAGATAAAGTCGGGCTGAATGCCTGCCTGCTGGTGGGCAAACATGGTTCCGGTGCGGCCAAAGCCGGTGGCAATTTCGTCGGCAATCAGGTGGACGTCATAGCGCGTGCAGAGTGCTCGGGCGAGGCGCAAATAACTGGCATCGTGCATGGCCATACCGCCTGCGCACTGAACCAGGGGCTCAAGAATCAGTGCCGCGGTGCTGGCGTGGTGCTGGTCCAGCCAGTGCTCGAGCGCGGCTGCTGCGCGAACGGCTGCCTCAAGAGCGCTTTCTCCGGACTGAGCCTGGCGAGCATCCGGACTGGCAACGGTGTCGGCCAGTCGTACCAACGGTGCGTAGGCTTCCCGGAACAAGGCAATGTCCGTGACGGCCAGGGCGCCCACGGTTTCGCCGTGGTATCCGCCAGTCAGGCCGACAAAGCGGCACTTTTCAGGGCGACCCAGATTGCGCCAGTAATGCGCGCTCATCTTGAGCGCAATCTCGGTGGCCGAGGCGCCGTCGCTGCCGTAAAAGGCATGACCCAGCCCAGTCAGTGCGCCCAGTTTTTCAGACAGCTCCACCACCGGCTGGTGGGTGAATCCGGCCAGCATCACGTGGTCGAGCTGGTTGAGCTGGTCTACCAGAGCGGCCTTGATTTGCGGATGGCCGTGGCCAAACAGATTGACCCACCAGGAACTGATGCCGTCCAGATAACGCCGGCCCTCAAAATCGTAGAGCCATACGCCCTCGGCTCGGGCGATTGGCAGCATAGTCTGGGTTTCGTGCAGCTTCATCTGCGTACACGGGTGCCAGACATGCCGTAGGCTGCGCTCGACCATCGATTGATTGTTCATGGTTCTCTGAGCTGGATGAACTGCCGGGTGCCGCTGCAGGGCTCAGGTAGGCGTGTAAGCCAGCCTCACGTAAATCGGTGCGAAAGCCTCGGCCTGGGTGACATCGAGCAGGCCTTCCTTGGACAGCTCAAGCAGCGCGATAAAGGTCACCACCAGCACCGGCATGCCACGCGCTGCGTCAAACAACTCATCGAATTCGACAAACTTTCGGCCTTGCAGCTTGCGCAGCACGATGCTCATGTGTTCGCGCACCGAGAGCTCTTCACGGCTGATAACGTGATGCTGTACCAGCCGGGCTCGCTTGACGATATCGCGCCAGGCTTCCTGCAGGTCCACCACGTTCACATCTGGAAAGCGTGGCTGCAGGGACTGTTCAACGTAGACCTGCGCGCGCAGGAAGTCGCGTCCGAATTGCGGCATTTCATTGAGCTTGTGGGCTGCCAGCTTGATCTGCTCGTACTCCAGCAGGCGACGCACCAGCTCGGCCCGCGGATCTTCGGTTTCCTGTCCCTCGGCCTGCCGTTTGGGCGGCAGCAGCATGCGTGACTTGATCTCGATCAGCATCGCCGCCATCAGCAGGTATTCGGCGGCTAATTCAAGGTTGGTAGCGCGAATCTCGTCCACATAGGTCAGGTACTGGCGCGTGACCGCGGCCATGGGGATGTCAAGAATGTTGAAGTTCTGCTTGCGGATCAGGTAGAGCAGCAAGTCCAGCGGGCCTTCAAACGCCTCCAGAAACACCTGTAGCGCATCCGGCGGGATGTACAGGTCGTGCGGCATGGCAAAAAGCGGTTCGCCATACAGCCGCGCCAGGGCGACCTGGTCAATCACGACCGGCATGTGCGCAGTCGACTCCTCCGTCGGCAGCCACTGGCCTGCCTGGGGCCCGCTTTCTGGCGCGGACAAGGTGTTGGGAGGGGAGTTAAAAGGGGTCATGAAGACCAGACAATAAACAGTAATGCGCTATTGAAAATATAGCGAAGTATGGCCAAATGACGCTGGCTCAGGGCAGATTTTCCGTGCGTAGAAGCTCACCGGCCATTGGGGTGGTTGCTGGTGCCGTACACGTAGGCTGGTTGGGGAACGCGTGCGTCGTCGTAGTCCGCCTGAACCTCGCGATTGAGGTTTTTGTCCCACAACAGGGCTCTGCCCGCACGTTGCTCGGCTTCCAGGGTGGGCTTGTTAGC
>JANMBW010000007.1:0-1928 GCA_031360565.1 Polaromonas sp. | reverse complement strand
CGTTCCTGATGGCCCTGCAAGGTAAGTTCGTGTCCAAACACCAGCAGCACGCCCGCATAGCTGATCGCCATGCCCACCACTTGCCCACCCAGAACGCGGCGTTTGTACAGCACCAGCCCCAGCAACATGACCAGCGTGGGATTGAGGTACAGAATGAGCCGTTCCAGTGATGCACTGATGTAGGCCAGACCGGCGAAATCGAGAAAGCTCGCCAGGTAGTAGCCAGTAAAACCCAGACCCAGTACGCCCAGCCAGTCCTGACGTGTCAGCGCTGCTTTGCCGCGACTGGCCCACCAGGCCATGGCGACAAAGATCGGCAGGGCGAACAGCATCCGGTACATGATGAGCGTGACTGCATCCACGCCGTAACGGTAGGCCAGCTTGACAATGATGGCCTTGCCACTGAAAGCTATTGCACCAAACACGGCCAGCATCAGTCCAGGCCCGAGCGCTTTCTCAATTGCTACTTTGTTTATAGCATCTAAGCTCGACTGGTCAGGCGCTACCGCCTCATTTTGCTCGGATAGTGGAGTCAAAACGGGGCTTGGGGATGGACGACGTTTTAAAACCCGACCGCCTGGCCATCGCGCCGTGCATCGCTGGCAGCCGCATAACCCTCGACCTTCGGGTCACCCGCGCGCCAGATGAACTGGCCCGCGCCAAAGTCCTGGTAGGAGTCGTTGATGACTTCCATGCGGTGGCCGCGGTCTGCCAGGCCCTGCACGGTGGCAGGGTTCATCGCCGCTTCAACGTTGATTTCAAGCCCGGCGTTGTAGCGCCAGCGCGGGGCATCGCACGCCACCTGCGGACTTTGCTGGTAGTCGAGCATGCGCACCAGGGTTTGCATATGGCCCTGTGGTTGCATGTTGGCGCCCATGACGCCATAGCTCATCACCGGTTGGCCAGCCTTGGTGAGAAAGGCTGGAATGATGGTATGAAACGGCCGTTTGCCCGGAGCAACCTGGTTGACGCCGGCTTCCAGGCTAAAACCATGGCCGCGGTTTTGCAGGCTCACGCCAAATTCTGGCTCGACACAGCCCGAGCCAAAGCCCATGTAATTACTCTGGATGAAGCTCACCATCATGCCGTCTTCATCGGCCGCGCTCAGGTAAATCGTGCCGCCCTTGACCGGGTTGCCCGCGCCAAAGTCCTGCGCCTTTTTCATGTCGATGAGCTTGGCGCGAGACGCCAGGTAGGCGTCGTCAAGCATCTGGTCTGGCGTCACCGCCATCGATGATGGTTCGGCCACGTACCGGTAGGTGTCGGCAAAAGCCAGCTTCATGGCCTCGATCTGCAAATGCTGCGACTCGACGCCATCGAGCGGCAGACTGGCGACGTCAAATTTGTCAAGAATTCCCAGCGCAATCAGCGCCGCAATACCTTGTCCGTTCGGTGGGATCTCATGCAGCGTGTAGCCGCGGTAGTCCTTGGCGATCGGCATGACCCACTCCGGCTGGTAGGCCTCAAAATCCTTGGCAGTGAGGCTGCCACCATGCTGCGCTGAAAACTTTTCGATGGCGCGTGCCATCTCGCCGCCGTAATAGGCCTGGCCCTTGCTCTCGGCAATCGAACGCAGACCTTTGGCCGCGGCCTTGAACTGAAACAGTTCGCCCACACGCGGCGCCCGGCCCCTGGGCAAAAAGCCGCTGGCAAAGCCCGGCAAGCCTTGCAACTCGCTGGTTGCGGCAGCCCATTTTTGCTGCACGATCGGCGTTAGCAAATAGCCACGCTCGGCTATTTCAATCGCTGGCTCCATCAGATCGGCGAAAGGCAGCTTGCCGAAGCGCTCGCTCATCGTGACCCAGCTGCTGACGGCACCGGGAACGGTCACGGAATCGATACCGCGCTTGGGCGGTGCCGTGGCGTCGCTGCCGTATTTGCGCTTGAAATAGTCGGGCGTCCAGCTTTGCGGTGCCCGGCCAGAGGCG
>JANMBW010000523.1:0-9171 GCA_031360565.1 Polaromonas sp. | reverse complement strand
CGCGAGCAGCCCAGCTGGATCACTGTGTAGGATTGGTCTCCTGACCAGCCAACAGGTCGGGCGTGGCGCGCGTCGGCTTGGCGACCTTGATTTCCGTTTTGAAGCGCTCTTTCAGGGTGTTGTAGTAAGCCAGGCTTTCTGCTGAAGTCCACCACTGGGCGTATTGGTTACGTTCCTGTTGGGCTGCTGCCTCTTGAGCAGGCTCGCGAGCCATCACCTTGACCACCTTGACCACGGCGTAGCCCTGCGCACCCAAATCCACACCGACGAAAACGGGTAACCCAGTGGTATCGGCTTTGAGGGCAGCTTCCACCAACTGAACGGATTGCCTGGGCGACTGCGTGGGATCACGCGACACCACAACGGTGCCCTGAAGGGTCGCCGACGCAGGCGCTGCTTTCCATGCGGCCAGTTTGGCTGCTCCGTCCTTGCGAGCTTCTTCAGCGCCTCTCACAGCTAGCCAGCGCTGACGCACCACTTCCTTGACTTCTGCCAATGGACGGGTTCGGGCAGGTGTGTATTGTGTGAGGCGGCCGGAAACGAGTTGATTTGACGCCACCTCTACCGCTTCAGTGTTGCGTTTTTTCTCGATTGCATCGGGCGAGAACAGTGCGTTGAGGAACTTGGGATTTGCCAGCGCCCCGGTCGCACCCGGTTGTGTTTTGCGAGTGATTCCGGTAGCCACCTTGATCTCAAGCTTCAAGCGCTCAGCTGTCGGCTTGAGACTGTCGGCCTGCTCGTACACCCCATTGGTGAAGGCCTCGGCGGTTTCCGCAAATTTCTTTTGAGCCTGCTGCTTTTTGAAGTCAGCTTCCAGTTCCGGCTTCATTTCTTCAAAGCTCCGTTGTTTTGGCGCCTTGATGTCGGTTAACTTAATCAGGTGGTAGCCAAATTCAGTTTCCACTATGTCGCTGACCTCCCCCTTCTTCATGGAAAAAGCAGCATCGGCAAAAGGCTTAACCATTGCACCGCGAGGGAAAAAATCGAGATCACCACCTGCAGGTGCAGAGCCGGGATCCTGGGAGTTCTTGCGCGCCAGCTCAGCAAATGAATCAGGCGCTTTTCTGATTTGTGCAAGCAGTTCGGCAGCGGTGGCCTTTGCCTTTTGGCGGTCCGCTTCGGGTGCGCTTTTCGGGGCAGCAAGCAAAATATGGCTGGCCCGTCGCTCCTCCGTACCAGACAATCGCTGGGCGTTTTGATCGTAGTAAGCCTTGAGGTCAGCCTCTGCAATCGTCATGCCCTTTTTAATGGTTTCGACATCCAACACGACGTACTCAATGTTGGCCTGCTCTTCGGCTTGAAACAGCTTTTCATTGGCTTTGTAAAACTGTTCCAAGTCGGCATCGCTGGGGCTGAGTCGGGCCGAGTAATCCGCAGCTTCAAAGCGGGCAATTTGCACTTCACGTTTCTCGAAATAAGCATTGAGGGCAGCGTCCGCAGCGGCTTTGGAGGTGAACCCGCTACCTGCCACGCCCATCAACACCTGCCGGCTCGACAAATCAGACCGAACGCTCGCCTCAAACATCTCGGGACTCAGGCCTTGCGTGCCCAGCATCTGGCGATATCGATCCATATCGAGTGATCCATCTGGACGACGCAATGCCGCAATATCCGGGTTGTCTTGCAGCTCACGCGCCAGTCGCTGGTCACTGGTAGCGAGTTTTAATGTGGAAGCAGCCGCAACCAGAACGCGATCGCGCACCAGTCGTTCTAATGTTGCGTAACGAGCTTCCGGCGAATCGAGCAACTTGGGATCCAGCGACGGCATGGATGCACGCAGTCTTTCCACTTCGCGAACATGCGCCCGGTCCCACTCGGTTTGCAAGATTTCTTTGCCGTCGACTTTGGCCACCACCGCGCCGGTGTCTCGCGACCGGTTGTAGCCGTCCAATCCGAACAGAATGAACGACGGCACGATCAGCAAGAACAGCAGTCCCATCGTGATCTTGGTGTGCTTGCGAATGAAATCAAACATCTAAAACTTCCTGTACTGCGAACGACGGACAAACCGAACGGCCCTGCATCACGACCGCATTAAAAAACTGGGCGCTAAAAACCCAATAAAAAAGGCGAACAATCTGTTCGCCTTCATCCGGATTACATCAGTCAATGGTGGGTGCTGACGGGCTCGAACCGCCGACCTACGCCGTGTAAGGGCGCTGCTCTACCAACTGAGCTAAGCACCCCACCTTAAACTTGTCAAATCTTGCTCGTCAGTTCAAGGCCTCTTTAAGCGCCTTGCCTGGCCGAAACTTGGGAACCTTGGCGGCCTTAATTTTAATCGCATCGCCAGTCCGCGGGTTACGCCCGGTACGCGCGGCACGCTTTCCAACGGCAAATGTACCAAAACCCACCAGAGACACAGAGCCTCCTTTTTTGAGCGTGGTTTTCACTGCGCCAATCGTTGCTTCCAGCGCGCGTGTCGCTGCGGCCTTGGAAATATCGGCATGCTTGGCGATGTGCTCGATCAGTTCTGTCTTGTTCACAAGGGACCCCTCGTTGATAAAAGTTGTTTGAATGTCTCTAAATAAATGGGTCGTTCTGCTCAACACGGTAGCGTGAGGCACCGTGTGCAAGTAGTCCGACTGTCATTAAAGCCATTGGCCAATAGCGTGTCAATGCGGCCAGAGCGTGTTCGTTGTGCGGACGCGGATTCTAGTCTTTTTTTTGTAATTCCTGACCTCATCGCCTGACCGTACCGTGTCTGATTTGCCCGAAAAATTCTCTCAACCCAACGCTGCCGCAATGGCTCTTCCAACATCGGTGGTGGATGCCTTGCCACCCAGGTCTGGCGTACGTGGCGCGCCGCTCTGGGGTGCGAGAACTTTTTCAATAGCTGCAAGAATGGCGTCGTGGGCAGGCTTGTAGCCGAGGAATTCCAGCATCATCGCGCCACACCAAATCTGCCCGATTGGATTGGCGATCTGTTGGCCAGCAATATCTGGCGCTGAACCGTGCACAGGTTCAAACAAGGAAGGGAATTGACCTTCAGGATTCAGGTTCGCGCTTGGTGCAATGCCAATTGTGCCGGTACACGCCGGCCCCAGATCGCTCAAAATGTCGCCGAATAAATTGCTCGCCACCACGACATCGAAAAAATCCGGCCGCTGTACAAAATGCGCCGTGAGAATGTCGATGTGAAATTTATCCAGCTTGAGACTTGGGTATTGCTTGGCCATCTCAGTGACGCGCTCGTCCCAGTAGGGCATGGTGATGGCGATACCGTTAGATTTGGTCGCGCTGGTCAGGTGCTTCTTGGGCCGCGACTGCGCCAGTTCAAATGCAAACTTGAGAACCCGGTCCACGCCAAAGCGTGAAAACACCGATTCCTGCATCACAAATTCGCGGTCCGTACCTGGGTACATACGCCCACCAATGCTGGAGTATTCGCCTTCGGTGTTTTCTCGCACGATGTACATGTCAATCTCGCCGGGCTGACGGGCCGTACCATCGCGGCGGACTACGGGCGCGATGATGCCGGGCATCAAACGCGCCGGACGCAGATTGATGTACTGATCAAATTCCCGGCGAAACAGCAACAGCGACCCCCATAGCGAGGTGTGGTCGGCAATTTTGTCTGGCCAGCCGACGGCACCGAAATAAATCGCATCGTGCCCGCCGACCAGATCTTTCCAGTTGTCGGGCATCATCTTTCCGTGTTTTTGGAAATAGTCCCAGCTCGAAAAATCAAAGTGGTCAAAGTGCAAGTCGATCCCGAACTTTCGGGCTGCTGCATCCATGACGCGGATGCCCTCGGGCATCACCTCCTTGCCGATACCGTCGCCCGCGATGACTGCAATGCGTTTTTTACCAGAAGCCATATGAGTACCTTGGGATGAATGGAAGAAAGAAGTTGGAGTCTGCAGCAGAAAACTAAGTGGTCGTTCTGGCCTTGTGCTTGGGCATCGATTGCCAGGTCAAGCCATCACGCAAAAGATAATAAAGCAAATATCGCTGCCGATTAGCAGTATTTGCCCCGCCTTGAGGCAGCGCCAGAGGGGGGTTGTGCTGGATTCAGTCTGGAAGGGGTTTGGGCTTAGGCGTGTGGACCACAAGGCTCACACCCAGTGCGGTCAAGGCTGTCCCGACGACCGTAGAAAAAGTGATCAGTTCATCAAACAACAGCCACGCCATCAGCGCCGTGGTGGGCGGTACCAGGTACATCAAACTGGTCACCGAGGTGGCTGCGCCCCGCTGAATCAGCACATACAGCAATGAGCTCCCACCAATGGTCAGGACAAGTACTGACCAGGCCATGGCGCCGATGAATTGAGGGCTCCAGACAATCGCCTCTGCTTCCAAAAAAGACAAGGGTAATGTCACTGCCAGAGCCGCTAGCAGCTGAACAGCAATGGCACTGCGCACATCGGTGGGTTGAACAAATCGCTTTTGATAAAGTGTTCCGGCAGTGATGCTGAACAGCGCCCACAGCACGGCAGCCAGCGTCAGTACAGTCACTTCATGGCCGGTGCCAAATTTGCGCCACACCACCAGCACCAGGCCCGCCAAACCCAGAACCAGACCGGCCCATTGGCGGGAACTGACTTTTTGCTCGCTTGAGCCGCCATCGCCTGATGCCAGCCACGACACCCACAAGGCGGTCAATACCGGCTGCAGGCCAACGATCAGGGCAGCAAGCCCTGAACCCATACCCGCCTTAACAGCCACCCAAACCCCGCCCAGGTAGCCCGCCTGCATCAGTACGCCGGTCAATCCCAAATGAAGCCACTGTTGGCCGCTGCGTGGCCAGGACACTTGGGCCACCTTGATCCACGCCAACAGACAGACAATCGACAAGACGTAGCGAATCGTCAGAAATGTCAATGGTGGGGCGTAAGGCAAGCCAAATTTGGCCACCACAAATCCGGTGCTCCAGATAAAAACAAAGACTGCAGGCGTAGCCCGAATCCAGACGCTTATCGGCGCCACCTGGCTCACCGGCAGTCGCCCCAAGCGATGCGTTGAACATCCATTTAACGGGCCCGGGCGCGAATTTCCGGAATCGCTTTTCGCAGGTAGTAAATCATGGACCAGACGGTCAGCACCGCCGATATCCAGATCAACCAGGTGCCCCACAGTCGGGTGTCGATCAAGCCGAATAATCTGCCATCAAACAGCAGAAACGGTATGGCAATCATCTGAACCGTGGTCTTGATCTTTCCCAGCATGTGAACGGCCACGCTCTTGGTTGCACCGATCAAGGCCATCCATTCACGCAAAGCGGAGATCGCGATTTCCCGACCAATGATGATGAGCGCCACAAACACATCTGCCCGCTGCAAATGAACCAGTACCAGCAGCGAAGCGCAGACCAGAAATTTGTCAGCCACCGGATCCAGAAAGGCGCCAAATGAAGAAGTCTGGTTGAGTTTGCGAGCCAGAAACCCGTCCAGCCAGTCAGTGGCCGCGAAGACAACGAACATCACCGTGGCGATCAGGTTGCGTTCGACTGGCGCAATATTGATGTAAAAAACACCCACCAGCAGAGGGATCGCGACTATGCGCGTCCAGGTCATCAGGGTCGGGATAGTCAGGAACATCGGATCCTATTCTGGCATGAGCCGCAAACCGCGCCCGCCAGAGACAGCATCTCAATGCAACGCGCGGTAGATTTCGTCGGCGAGTTCCCTGGAAATACCGTCTACCGTAGCAATGTCTTCGACGCTTGCCGACGCAATCGCCCGAATGCCGCCGAAACGCTGCAACAGGCTGGCACGGCGCTTGGGACCAATGCCTTCAATATCTTCCAGACGACTGGACCCCGTGCGTATTTGGGCGCGCTTGGCGCGCATGCCGGTGATGGCAAAGCGGTGGGCTTCGTCGCGAATTTGCGCAATCAGCATCAGCGCAGCAGAGTCCCGGCCCAGATAAATCTTCTCGCGCCCATCTGCAAACACTAGCTCTTCAAGGCCCACCTTGCGACCTTCGCCTTTTTCAACACCAGCGATCAGGCCAAGGTCCAGCCCGAGCTCAGCAAAAACCTCTCGCGCCATCGACACCTGTCCCTTGCCGCCGTCTACCAGTACCAGGTCTGGCAACCTGGCTTCGTTATTGCGAGCCGCTTCGGCCAGCTTGCTGTAACGCCGCGTCAACACCTGGCGCATGGCCGCATAGTCATCGCCCGGCGTGATGCCATCGATGTTGTAGCGGCGGTATTCGGCGCTCTGCATCTTGTGGCCGTGAAACACCACGCAAGATGCCTGCGTGGCCTCACCCGCAGTGTGCGAGATGTCAAAGCACTCGATGCGTAGCGCAGCCATGTCTTCGATTTTCAGATCAAGGGCTTCAGCCAGCGCCCGCGTGCGGGCCTGCTGAGAGCCCTGCTCAGCCAGCAGTCGAGCCAGCTGCAGCTCGGCATTTTTCTGGGCCATATCCAGCCAGATACGGCGCTGCTCGCGCGGTTGGGAAATGGCAGAAAAACGGATTCCGGATTGCGCCACCAGCGCCGCAATCAGCTGCTTGTCAACCGGCTCACTGCAGACCAGCACGGGCGGTATCGGCACGTCGATGTAATGCTGGGCAATAAAAGCCTCCAGCACCAGCGCCTCGATCGATTTGGCGTTCTCGGCAAGATCTTCCGCAGCATCCGTTTCCGCGTCCAGCAGTGCGACCTCCGCCGCGTTGTCGATGTGCGTCGGAAAGTAAGGCCGGTCGCCCAGGTGCCGGCCACCCCGCACCATCGCCAGATTCACGCAGGCCCGGCCGCCCTGCACCTTGACGGCCAGAATGTCCACATCCTTGTCGCCGCCGATCTCCATCGACTGCTGATGCAGGACTTTGGACAGCGCCGACATCTGGTTGCGCAGCTCGGCCGCCTTTTCAAACTCCAGCTTGTCGGCGTGCGCCATCATTTGCCGCTCCAGCCCTTCCAGAATTTCCTGTGTCTGCCCCTGCAAAAATTGCGAAGCATGGGCCACGTCCTGCGCATACTGCTCAGCCGTAATATGACCCACGCATGGCGCTGAGCAACGCTTGATTTGATACAGCAAGCAGGGCCGGGTACGGTTGTTAAAGACAGTGTCTTCACAGGTACGCAGCTTGAACACCTTTTGCAGCAGCAAGATGCTTTCCTTAACGGCCCAGGCACTCGGATACGGGCCGAAGTAACGGTGCTTTTTCTCTATCGCCCCGCGGTAGTAAGCCACCCGGACAAAAGTATGCGAGGCCAGCTTGAGATAGGGGTAACTTTTATCGTCTCTAAAAAGGATGTTGAAACGCGGGTTCAACGTTTTGATCAGGTTGTTTTCAAGCAGCAAGGCCTCGGCCTCGGAACGCACGACGGTCGTTTCCATGCGCGCGATTTTGGTCACCATGTGGCCAATCCGGCTGCCCCCATGGTTCTTTTGAAAGTAATTGGCTACCCGCTTTTTGAGATTACGCGCCTTGCCGACATACAGCACGCCCCCCTCGGCGTCGAAATAGCGGTAAACACCCGGCAAAGCGGGCAAGGCAGCGACTTCGGCCAGCAATTCGGGCGCGAACGGGAGCAGTTTTTCCGAGGGTGTGGTCATGGTGTCAACGGGGCTGGCATGCCGTATTGTGGACAATCCGCGCATGCGAAGCCGCCAATGGGACATATTTTGCAAAGTGATCGACAACTTTGGCGACATCGGGGTGTGCTGGCGTCTGGCCGCCGACCTGGCATCTCGCGGTCAACGGGTGCGGCTTTGGGCAGACGACGCGAGCGCGCTGACATGGATGGCGCCTGCAGGCTGCGCGGGTGTAAGCCTGATGTCATGGACCCAACCCCTCAGCCAGCTTGACTTGAGTTGCCTCGACCAGTCGCCCACTGAGGTCTTGATTGAAGCTTTCGGTTGCGACCCCGCCTCTGAATTCATAGCACGCTGCGTCCAGATTACGCTGGCTCGCGGCTTAAAACCCATCTGGATCAACCTCGAATACCTTTCCGCTGAAGGGTACGCAGAGCGAAGTCATGGCCTGCCCTCGCCGGTGCACAGCGGCCCTGCGACGGGCTGGATCAAGCATTTTTTTTACCCTGGTTTCACCCCGCAAACGGGTGGCTTGCTGCGCGAACCGCAACTGGCGCAGCGTTTGTCGGCAGGCCAGCGTAAAAGCTGGCTGCTGGAGCGAGGCATTGCGTGGAACGGCGAATTGCTGGTGTCCCTTTTTTGCTACGAGCCCCCTGCGCTGACGCAGCTGCTAAGTGATTGGACTGCTACCGGCATCGATCACCAACCTGTACGCCTGCTGGTCACGGCAGGACGGGCGCAGCGCGCTGTCCGGGCAGCCACAACGGCTCTGGCGTCGCTAAATAAAGATGAAAACGGCCTGCAGCGAGCATCGAATGGTCATAGTTTGCTATCAATTTCATATCTCCCGCTGCTGAGCCAGCTCGACTTTGATCAGCTGCTTGGGATCAGCGACCTCAACTTCGTGCGCGGTGAGGATTCGCTGGTGCGGGCGCTCTGGGCCGGCAAAGCCTTTGTATGGCAGATTTACCATCAGGACGATGGTGCCCACCTGGCCAAACTGGATGCATTTCTCGACCTGCTGGAGGCACCACGCTCCTGGCGCGCCTTTCACCATCACTGGAATCGGGCTGGCACCGCATCGGACAAGGCAGACCCTGCCAACCCTCCCCCGCTTGACTGGAAGTCCTGGCAAACCACGGTTATGACTGCTAGGGGGCAGCTCCTGTTGCAGAGTGACCTGAGCAGCCGACTGTTAAATTTTGTAGATAAAAACCGCTAAAATCAGAGGCTTTGCTGGATTTGCCTGACTTTACCGTCAGGCAGGCCCCGCGCCTTTGCCGCAGACCACGCACGGGACGTTGTGGTGTTGACCGGCCTGCTTTTTACATGTTGAAAAAACATTGCATTAAAGAACTGTTATGAAAATCGCTCAAGAAATACGCGCCGGCAACGTCATCATGCATGGCAAAGACCCGATGGTGGTGCTCAAGACCGAATACAGCCGCGGCGGACGCAATTCAGCCACCGTGCGCATGAAGCTCAAGAGCCTGATCGGCAGCTTCGGCACTGAAAACGTCTTCAAGGCCGATGACAAGATCGACCAGGTCATTCTGGACAAGAAGGACTGCACCTATTCCTACTTTGCCGACCCGATGTACATCTGCATGGATGCTGAATACAACCAGTACGAAGTTGAAGCCGAAAACATGGGCGACTCGCTGAACTACCTGCAAGACGG
>JANMBW010000517.1:0-2874 GCA_031360565.1 Polaromonas sp. | reverse complement strand
ATGACGTTGGTGTGCTCGTTGGGCAACACGCCAATCCAGATCTTGCCAATCACCGGGCAAAAATGGTGCGAGCAGGCGCTGCGCACCGTGATGGGCCCGACGATCATCAACTCGTTGAGGTGTTCGGCGTTCGGAAACTCGGTGATGGCCGGCGGCTCGACGTAACGCCCCTTGAAGACCTCATTGAGGTACATCTTGGCGACGCGCCGGGCAGTGTCGTTGGTGTTGTGGTCGCGCTCGGTGTCTATCACCAGGCTTTCCAGAACGCCCTTCATCTTGCCTTCGATCTCGTCGAGCAGCAAAGCCAGCTCACCCGGCTCAATGAACTTCGCAATGTTGTCATTGGCGTTGAAGCGCTGGCGGGCAGCGTCGATACGCTGGCGAATTTTGACCGAAACCGGGGTTCCTTCGTCGGTCGCATCGGGCAGCGATAGGTCGGATTTCATAAGCATTGCGGAATGTTAACAGTAGCCGTGAAGGCCGGTTTTTCCTTACTTTTTTAAAGGATTTAAGGCTTTAGCCAGTGTCGAATGGCCCTCGTCAGCTATATTTTTAAGAGCATCTTGAGATCTTCAAGCGTATTCGATTCGTGCAGTGGCTTGTCGCCTCGCATGCGCAGCATACGCGGAAAGCGGACCGCGACGCCACTTTTGTGGCGCGGACTGGCCTGGATACCTTCAAAGCCCAGCTCAAACACCAAAGTGGGCTTGACGCTTCGCACCGGTCCAAACTTTTCCAGCGTGGTCTTGCGCACCACCTGGTCCACCTGCTGAAACTCGGCATCGGTGAGCCCTGAGTAGGCTTTGGCGAAAGCCACCAGTTGCAGGGGTTCGGTCAACTCGCCTTCTGCCCTGACCCGGACCGGCTGGCGTTTTTCGATCGCGTTGACCACGCTCTGTGCCTCCGCGGCATCCACTGGCCTGCGGTTCCAGACGGCGAAGGTGTAGTCGGTGTAGAGCGAGGCGCGTCGGCCGTGTCCGGCCTGGGCGTAAATCAGCACGCCATCGATAGTCATGGGTTCTATCTTCCATTTCCACCACAAGCCGTCGGCTTTGGTCCGGCCGGTGCCATAGGCGGCATCGAGTCGCTTGAGCATGAAGCCCTCGACCCCCCGGGCGCGAGATTCGGTGCGCAATACTGCAAAGGCCGCCCAGCTTGGCTGGCGCTCGACCGGCGAGATGGGGAAGGCAGCCCCTGCTAGCACCTGTTCAAGCGCCGCCCTGCGTTGCTGCTGCGGCCGACTTCGCCAATCCTCGCCAGCTACTTCCAGCAGGTCATAGGCCATGAAGGTCACCGGCAGCTCCGCCAACAACTTCTTGCTGAAGGTTTTGCGGCCGATTCGCCGCTGCAGCAAACCGAAGCTGGCAGGTACGCCGTCGATCCAGACCACAATCTCGCCATCGAGCACGCAGCCGTCTGGCAAATCTTGCGCCAGCGCGACCAGTTCAGGAAAGCGCTCGGTCACCAGCTCTTCCCCGCGCGACCAGATCCACACCTCGGAGCGCTGGCCGTCATGGCGTTTGACCAGCTGGGCACGGATGCCATCGTATTTCCACTCCACTTGCCAGTCGTGTACTGGGCCGAGCTTGTGGTCCAGCTCGGTCAGCGCCACATCGAGCTGATGCGCCAGAAAAAAGGGGTAAGGCTGCCCGATATCGTAAATATCACCCTCAGCCCGCTCGCCTGGGTCGATCAAAGCTATAAATTTAGGAGCGCTTGGCATCGCCTTGGAGTCGGTGTAGCCCATCATGCGCTGCGCGATGCGCTTGGCGTCCAGACCCGAATGGGCGGCCAGCGCGCGTTGCACCAGCAGCTTGCTCACGCCAACCCGAAAGCCGCCACCGACCAGCTTGATCAGCAGAAAACGCCCCTGCGAATCCAGCTCACGCCAGAACGCCCGGATCTGCAGAGTGATGTCTTGCTCGGCTAGACCGCGCAAAGGCAGCAGCCGCTCGGTCATCCAGGTGGCCAGTCCGACATCCGACGGCGTGAAGTCCAGGGGCAGCACATAGGCAATCGTCTCTGCCAGATCGCCGACCGCCTGGTAGCACTCTTCAAACAGCCAGTCTTCAATGCCCGCGGCCTCACAGGCCAGCCGCCTGAGGGTGGCCGTCTTGATGACCTGGCGCGGCTTACCACCCGATAAAAAATAAACCGCCCAGGCGGCATCTTGTGGCTTTGCCAAGGCGAAATAGCGCTGCAGCGCATCCACTTTGGCGCTGGTGGAGGTGGTGGAATCCAGCTCGGTGAACAGGCGCGAAAAAAGCTTCAAGACGCCATCCCCGGAGAAAGATCGTTCGCGCTTTCAAGCGGCAAATCGGGCGATACCGATTCGGCGGCTATTACGGCCGGATTGTCGGCCTGTTTTTCGGCCTGCTTTTCCTCCAGCGGATCATCGCCATACTCGGTATGAAAAGCCTCGGCCTGCAGACCCTGCTCTGTCAGATACCGCACCATCACCGGTACGCTGCCGTGGGTGACGATCACGCGGTTGGCGCCGGTGGCACCAATCGCCCCCATCAGGCCGGGCCAGTCTGCATGGTCACTGAGCACGAAACCCCGGTCATAGCTCCCGCGCCGCCTGGCGCCACGCAATTGCATCCAGCCGCTGGCAAAAGCATCGCTGAAATCGCCAAAGCGCTTGATCCAGGGTCCCGCTACCGCACCCGGCGGACACAACACCAGCGCCCGCTTGAAGTCGCCGGCGTCCGCGACCTCGGTGACCAGCCGGGTCTCCGGCAAGGCAACCCCCGCAGCGCGATACGCTGAATTGAGCGTTTGCACCGCACTGTGCACCACGATCGGCCCCATGCTGGGATCAACACCGCTCAAAATCCGCTGCGCCTTGCCAAAGCTGTAGCACAGCAGCACGCT
>JANMBW010000512.1:0-1980 GCA_031360565.1 Polaromonas sp. | reverse complement strand
TGGTTCCGGGTACGGTCAGCGTCATCACGGCGCGGATGGACTACCTTCCGGCCTCGGCAGCCTCTGCGCCGGGCCCATGGCAGGCCATTGAAATGAGCCGGCTGCAGCGCCCCGGCGAAGCGGTGGTGTCGGTGTACGCCCGCGGCCGTGACTACCACAAGGTTCTGCGCAATCGTCTGAAACAGCTTAGTGACCGCATCGCCGGCCAGGTGGCACAACTCGGAGCACGCGCTTTCACCGACTCCGCGCCGGTGCTGGAAGCCGAACTGGCGGCCAGAAGCGGTCAGGGCTGGCGCGGCAAGCACACCCTTGTGCTCAACCGCGAGGCCGGGTCAATGTTCTTCCTCGGTGAGATTTATATTGATCTTGACCTGCCGCACAGCAAGCCCGTGACGTCGCACTGCGGCAGTTGCAGCGCCTGCATGGACGTGTGCCCGACCCAGGCCATTGTGGCGCCCCACAAGCTCGACGCCCGGCGCTGCATTTCTTATCTGACGATTGAACATGATGGCGCGATACCGCTGGAATTGAGGCCATTGATGGGCAACCGCATTTACGGCTGCGATGACTGCCAGCTGGTTTGCCCGTGGAATAAATTTGCGCAGCGCAGCGCCTTGCCCGATTTTGATGAGCGTCAGGGGCTGACAGGTCAGCAACTCGTCACGCTTTTGGACTGGGACGAGGAGGCGTTTCTGCGCTTCACCGAGGGCAGCGCGATACGCCGTATTGGCCATGAGCGCTGGCAGCGCAATATTGCGGTGGCGATGGGTAATGCGCTACGGGCTGGAGGCGCTGACACCGCCCTGATCCGGCAAAGCCTGCAGGCCCATGCCCAAACCGGCACTGCGCTGGTCAGGGAACACGTGATGTGGGCGCTGGATCAGTGATTTCCTTCCATCAAAGATAAACCGTCTGTCTTCACGCCATGTCTACCATTGCCCGCATCTCGCCCTATCCCTTTCATGTATCTGAAAAAACCAACTGGTTTTTTATCTGTGTGGAGTCGAACCGGGGCGACAAGGCCTGGGGAGAAGCTTCGCTCAATGGGTGGGAGCCCTTGCTGGAAGCGGCAACCCAACTGCGCGCTTGGGAGCTGACCGGTCTGGACCTGGAGGTGGCGCTGTCGCGGCTCCAACCATCGGCGCAGTCGCCCGGCGGGCTGGCAGCCAACGCGGTGACCAGTGCGCTGCACCAGGCCCTTGGAAGCCTTCAAGCCAAGGAACTTGGCCAACCACTGTACCAACTGCTTGGTCAAGCTCAGCGATCGCAGGTGGCGGTTTACGCCAATATCAACCGCGCCACCACCGATCGTCGGCCAGAAGGCTTTGCTGCCACAGCGGTGCGCGCTGCCAACTCCGGGTTTAGGGCATTCAAGGCGGCGCCGTTTGATGGGGTGACGCCGGGTAATTGCGCAACGGCACACGGGCAGGCCCTGATACGCCACGGCATTGACTGCATGCTGGCAATCCGCGACGCGGTCGGGCCAGAAGCGCTGGTGATGGTTGACTGTCATTGGCGCTTTGATGAAGCGCGTGCCTTGTCGGCATTGGAAGCGCTTAGGCCCGCCAGGCTGCACTGGTTTGAATGTCCGCTTGCCGAGACCCATGCACACTGGCCGGCCATGCGGCGGCTTCGCGCTGCAGCCAATTCACAGGGCGTGTTGCTGGCCGCAGCGGAGACACAGGTTGGCCTGCCATCTTTTGAAGCGCTTTTTCAGGAACGGCTCTACGACGTCGTCATGCCCGACGTGAAGTACTGTGGCGGGCCCCGCGAAATGCTTGAGATCGCCGAACGCGCGAGCGTGCAGGGCGTGGTCTTTTCTCCGCACAACCCCACGGGTCCGATCTGTACGCTTTCAAGCCTTCATGTTGCAGCGGTGGCGCCGCAGTGCCGGCTGCTGGAACTGCAGTTTGACGAAAGTCCGCTCTACGACGCCATGGTTTCAGTTGGTCATCCGATGCTGGTGGATGGCGGTTTTGC
>JANMBW010000490.1:0-9162 GCA_031360565.1 Polaromonas sp. | reverse complement strand
CGAATTCATCAGCGTTTCAATGCGCTCGGCCGCATGGTTAAAACGGGCCGCCAGAAAAGCTACTTCGTCGCTGCCATCGGTGCTGACGCGCGCCGACAAGTCGCCTTCACCCCAGCGTTCGACGCCGCGTTGGAGGGCTTCCAGCCGGAGCGTCAAACGCCGAATAATCGGGTAGGCGCCCAGTGCCACCGCCAGGCCCACCACCGCCAGCATCCAGCCAAATCCAAGTGGCGGCCGAACCCAGGGAGAAGCCGGAGGGCGCTGCGGCCGGGGCAGCACCAGATGGAGGGTCTGACCGTCTTTGGTGACCACATTGAATTCCAGACCATCGCCCACTTTACGGTCGGGTCTGGTTTGGGCACTGCCAATCACCTCACCGGCATGGTTGTGAACCAGTACCTCGCGGATCGGCAACTGCGGCGGCGCAACACTAAAACGCCAGGCGGCCCCCACCAAAAACGTCAGCACTACCACGGTGGCCACCACCGCCAGCCAGATTCGCACATACAGGTGCGAGGTAAAGCGTGACCACATCACAGGCTTCAATCTTGTTGTTTGGCAAACACGTAGCCGACACCGCGGACCGTGAGAATGCGTTTGGGGTCCTTGGCGTCCAGCTCGATGGCGCTGCGGATGCGCCCCATGTGAACATCGATGGAGCGGTCGAAGGCCTCGAGCTCGCGCCCACGAACCGCTTCCATGATCTGGTCTCTTGACAGGACCCGGCCCGCACGCTCGGCCAGCGCGACCAGCAAGTCAAACTGGTAGGAGGTGAGCTCGCAGACTTTTCCAGACACGGTAACGGTGCGCGCGTCACGGTCAATTTCCAGCGAACCGAAACGCATGCTTTTCTGACCGTTGTCTGCCGCGGTGCCGGCAGCTTCGCCGCCCCGGCGCAGCACCGCACGGATGCGGGCCAGCAATTCACGTGGCTCGAACGGTTTTGGCAAATAGTCGTCGGCGCCGATTTCCAGTCCCACGATACGGTCCATCGGGTCGCCCTTGGCGGTCAGCATCAACACGGCGGTACGGGCGGTGTCAGCACCCTGGCTTTTGATGCGGCGGCAGACTTCGAGTCCGTCCATGTCCGGCAGCATCAGGTCAAGGATCACCAGATCGGCAGGGCTGGCTTTTAAAGCCGCCAGACCGCTGGCACCGTCGGCGGCGTGGGTAAAGCCGTAACCCGACTGCCGCAGATACTCGCCCACCATGCTGGCCAGGCGGCTGTCATCTTCTATCATCAAAAGCTGTTGGGCTTGTGTCATGGGCGGGTCTTTCAATGAGGGACAAGTTTTTGATTGTTCACCAAGGCAGCCCAACCCGTCATGGTGGTCCGCACTTGCCAATCACGCTTAAAGCAGCCGTAAAGTTGCGGTAAATCGCTGCACGTTCCAAAACCTAAACGCTATAAAGAAAATAGCTAATACCCAGCGTATTTATTGGGCTTGAGGCGCTTTTAGTCGAGAAGCCAGCCACACCAGCAGCAGCACCGGCAAGCCCAGCAGGGCGGTTGCAGTAAAAAAATGGCTGTAGCCAAATGTGTCAACGTACTTGCCCGAATAACCCGCCAAGGACTTTGGCAGCAGCAGCATCATGGAGCTGAACAAGGCGTACTGTGTGGCCGAGTAGTTGATATTGGTCAGGCTGGACAGGTAGGCAATGAAGGCTGCCGAGGCGATGCCGCTGGACAGGTTGTCGGCGGAGATCACAAAAATCAGCGCATTCACATCGTGCCCGCGCGAGCCCAACCAGGCAAACAGCAGGTTGCTTGCCGCGCTCAAGGTCGCGCCCAGCATCAAGACCCGCATCACACCAAAGCGCATGGCCAGCGCGCCCCCCACAAAAGCACCCACCAGGGTCATGACGACGCCATAGATCTTGGTCACGGCAGCCACCTCGTCCTTGGTGTAGCCCATGTCTACATAAAACGGATTGGCCATGATGCCCATCACCACATCGCTGATACGGTAAATCGCGATAAGGCTCAGAATCAACACCGCCTGCTTGCCATAGCGACGCAAAAAGTCGGCAAAGGGCTCGATCAGCGCGCTTTTTAGCCATTCCACTGCGTTGCGTGACTTTGGCAGGTTGCGCATTGCCGGTTCGGGCGATAGCAGCACGGTTGCCACGCCCAGCAGCATGGAGGCAGCCATGGCGAGGTAAGCGATTTGCCAGGCCCCTTGCTGGTAGGTGGTACCGCCTGTCACTTCGGCCCGGGCCGCAATCCAGAGTGCGCCAGCGCCGGCCCAGATCATGGCGATGCGGTAGCCGGTCTGGTAGGCAGCGGCCAGCGCCGCTTGTCTGGGCGTATCGGCCGACTCGATGCGGTAGGCATCCAGCGCAATGTCTTGGGTGGCGGAGCCAAAGGCCACGGCCAGCGCGCACCACACCACCGGCGCCAGCGCCAGCCGCGGGTCGGTCAGCGCCATGCCGACCAGGGCGCAGATGATGGTGGTCTGTGACAGCAGCAGCCAGCTGCGGCGGCGGCCCAGCCAACGGGTCAGCAGCGGTATCGGCAGCCGGTCGACCAGTGGCGCCCAGACCCACTTGAAGCCGTAGGCCAGACCCACCCAGCTCAAAAAGCCAATGGTGGTGCGGTCAATGCCGGCCTCTCGCAGCCAGAAACTCAGCGTGCCAAAAACCAGAAGCAGTGGCAGACCGGCTGAGAAGCCCAGCAGCAGCATGCGCAGTGTGGCCGCTTCGAGGTAGACCCGCCAGACCGTGTGCCAAGGTGGGGGAGGCGCCACGCCGGCGCTGGAGGTGGACGGGCCGACGATCGACAGTTCCGGGGTTGGGGATTTTTCTGACATGGGTGCTAAGTTTTGTGACTATTATTGATGCATGTGTTTACTCTGCGATGCCAAATATTCCGCTTGGTCCGGTCGCCGCGCTTTTTTGCTGGCGGCTAGTGCGACCGTTGTCACGGCCACCACGCCTGCCTTGGCGCAGGTAGACGTCGGCCCATCTTCGAAGCTGCGCAACCTGGTGCCGGCGGAAGAACTCGAAAACGCCGCCTCAGAGCAATACGCGAAATTGCTGGCCGAAGCCAAGGCTAAAGGCGCGCTGGCATCGTCCGGCAATCCCCAGTTGCAGCGCCTGCGCAACATCGCCAGTCGTCTGGTGCCGCAAAGTGCCCAGTGGAATGACCGCGCCCGTCAGTGGCGCTGGGACGTGAACCTGCTGGGCAGCAAGCAGATCAACGCGTTTTGCATGCCGGGTGGCAAGATTGCTTTTTACACCGGCATCCTTGACCAGCTCAGCCTGAGCGACGATGAAGCGGCCATGATCATGGGCCATGAGATGGCTCACGCCTTGCGCGAGCATGCACGCGCCCGCATCGCCAAGAGCCAGGGCACCGGCACGCTGTTGTCCCTGGGCGCGCAGTTGCTGGGCCTTGGGCAACTCGGTGATGTGGCGGCCAGCCTGGGCACGCAACTGCTCACACTGCGCTTTAGCCGGGAAGATGAAAAAGACGCCGATCTGGTCGGGCTCGAAATCGCGGCGCGCGGCGGCTACAACCCGCAGGCTGCCGTGAGCCTGTGGGAAAAAATGGGCCGAGCTGGCGGCGGTGCTGGCGGTCCCAGCTTTTTGTCGACCCATCCGTCTGGCCCAGAGCGCATCCAGCAATTGCAGGCCAACGTGCCCAAGGTCCAGGGCCTGTACCAGCGCGCACGGGGCTGAACCCGCTTCCGCTGCAGCAAGCCACTGTGGCGAGCCAGCATGACATTTTTCACCCCTGGCACCAAGCCGACCGACTGGAGCCGGGCATGAACGACTCAACGCGTGCGTGGTGGCGCGCTTTCCGTCCGGCTGGCATGGGTATCAATGCGCGCGAATGGGTGCGGCTGGTTGCTGGCGCGCTGCTCGGTATTTTTGTCAGCGGCGTGGTGTCGCAGGCGTTCGGAACCTCCTTCGTCTCTGCCTCACCCTGGCTGATGGCACCCCTGGGCGCCAGTGCGGTGCTGGTCTTTGCCGTGCCGGCCAGCCCGATGGCGCAACCCTGGAACGTCGTCGCCGGCAACACGGCTTCTGCTTTGCTTGGCATAGGGGTGGTGCAGATGACGCAGCATCTTGGAGGCAACCACTGGGCTGCGGCATTGGCGGTATCAATGGCTATCGGACTGATGCTGGTGCTGCGTTGCCTGCACCCGCCGGGCGGCGCGACGGCGCTGATGGTGGTCCTCGGCGGAATCTCCGACCCGGTCTTTGCTCTCTACCCAGTGATGCTCAACTCTGCATTGCTGGTCGCCTGCGGCATGGCCTACAACAACGCGACCGGCCGCGCCTATCCGCATGCCCAAATGGCAAGCAGTAAGGCGCCCAACGACAAGGCGACGCACGAATTCGACGCCGACCTCAATGCGGTGCTTGCCCGCTACAACCAGGTGCTCGACGTCAGCCGGGCCGATTTGCAAACGCTGCTGACGCAAACGCGGCTGCGCGCTTTTGATCGCAAGCTGGCAGAGGTGCGCTGTGCCGACATCATGTCCCGCGAGCTGGTCACGGTGGAATTCGGTACTTCGCTGGAAGAAGCCTGGGCCTTGCTGCGGGGGCGTGGCGTGAAAGCGCTGCCGGTTGTGGACCGCAGTTTTCGAATTGCCGGGATTCTCACGCTGGCAGATTTCATGCGTGCGGCGCAGGTGGATCGGCATGAAGGGTTCGAGGACAAGCTCAAGACTTTGATCCGCAATACGCGGCGTACCCACTCCGACAAACCCGAAGTGGTGGGGCAAATCATGACGCGCCACGTCCGCGTGGCCGGGATGCAGCGCCATCTGGTAGATTTGGTTCCGCTGTTTGGCAGCACCGGCCACCATCACATCCCCATCATCGGACCCGGCGAGAAGCTGGTCGGCATGATCACGCAGTCTGATCTGGTCTCCGCGCTGGGCCGGGCGGTCGACCCCGCTGCCTGACGTGCCGACGCCAGCGGCTCTGGTCACCAACAGGCTTGGCGCATAGTTATTTAGAAAGAAAAAATCATGCGATTGATTGCATTTAAAAATCAGGCCGGTGGGCCCGCGCTGGGCGCACGAATCGGCGACGGGCTGATTGATCTGACCGCGCTGGGCCTGCCCTCGTCACTGGACGAGTTGTTGCGGCAGGGCGATGGGGGAATGGCAGCGGTCAACAAAGCGATCGCTGGCGCCACGGCCCATCGCTCGCTGGAAGGACTGAGCTACCTCCCGCCGGTGTTGAACCCCGGAAAGGCTATTGCGATCGGCTTGAACTTTGTTGACCACGCGACCGAAAGCAAGTTTGAGCCACCCAAATTTCCGGTGATCTTTCAACGCTACCCCTCGTCATGGGTGGCACATGGTGAAGCGCTGGTGCGGCCCAAGGCGTCGCAACAATTCGACTACGAGGCGGAAGTCGTGGTGGTGATTGGCAAGGGCGGGCGCCATATTTCCAAAGACCAAGCGCTGGAGCATGTGGCGGGTTACTCGCTGTTTAATGACGGCTCCATTCGCGACCACCAGTTCCGCTCGACCCAATGGATGATGGGTAAAAACTTTGATCGCAGCGGCAGCTTTGGCCCCGAGTTTGTGACGGCAGACGAGCTTCCGGCCGGGGCGTCGGGCCTGCAATTGACCTGTCGGCTCAATGGTGTGGTGATGCAAAACGCCAACACCCGTGACATGATTTTTGATGTGGCCACGCTGGTGGTCGCCTGTTCGGAGGCCATGACCTTGCAACCGGGTGACATCATCATTGCGGGCACACCCTCCGGTGTGGGGATGGCTCGCCAGCCGCCGGTCTGGATGAAACCCGGCGACCTCTGTGAAGTGGAAGTGGAGGGGATTGGGCTCTTGCGCAATACCGTTGTGGATGAGGCGTGAATTAAAAGTTTGACGCGGTCTGTTGGGCGCGTTGCGTTCACAACTTGAAATCGTACTCAATGGTCACCGGCGCGTGGTCAGAAAAACGCTGTTCTTTGTAGATGTGTTCCTTGCGCGCCAGGGCCGCAAAGGCGGGTGTCGCCAAGTGGTAGTCCAGCCGCCACCCTACGTTTTTGGCGTAGGCCTGACCGCGGTTGCTCCACCAGGTGTAGGCGGTGTCGGTAGCGGTGGGCTGTAGGGTGCGGTACACATCGACCATGCCGCCACCGGGCGCTGTCAGGGTGTCAACCGCCCGGTGCGCTTGCCGCGCATCCTCCGCCACTTCTTGCGTTGGCAGGTCTTGCCCCGATCTGCCCACTGAGCGCAAGAGCTCGGTCATCCAGGCCCGCTCTTCCGGCAAGAACCCGCTGTTTTTACGGTTACCCTTGAAGTTTTTGAGATCAATCTCCTGGTGCGCAATATTGATGTCACCGCACAGCACAAAGTCGCGCTGGCTTTTGAGCGCGGCCAGGCGCGGGTAAAACTCCGCCAGAAATCGAAATTTAGCGGCCTGCCGGTCTTCGCCTGACGAGCCGCTTGGAAAATAGGCGCTGATGATGGACAGCTTGGGGCTGTGCTGCCGGCCTGGCCGGTCAAAGCGCAATTCAATATAACGACCTTCTGCGTCAAATTCGGTGGAGCCGAAGCCGACGATCACATCGCTTGGCTCATGCCGGGTGTAAATGGCAACGCCCGAGTAGCCTTTTTTGTCGGCAAAATGAAAGTGCCCCTTGTGACCGGCCATCGCGTCAAATCGGCCGCTGACGTCGGGTGCTTGAGCCTTGAGCTCCTGCACGCAAATACAATCGGGCTGGAAATGCGCCAGCCGGGCCTCCAGGCCCTTGCTGGTAGCGGAACGTATTCCATTTAAGTTCAGACTGGTCAATTTAAACATGGGACTTCCGATGAGCAGAGAGACGGTCACTGGGCAGGCTAACCCCGGGCAAGAAAACAACACCGGTGGCCGCCCACAGCCCGCTGCTGCCCTGGCGCAGGAATTCGTGCAGTTTGCGGTGGAGACTGGGGTGCTGCGGTTTGGACAATTCAAGACCAAGGCCGGCCGTCTCAGCCCCTATTTCTTCAATGCGGGTTTGTTTGACGACGGCGCCAAGCTGAGCCGGCTGGCGCAATTTTATGCGCGTCAGTTGTTGGCGGAGGAGAAAAGCCGCGGCTTGCAGTTCGACATGATTTTTGGCCCCGCCTACAAAGGCATTCCGCTTGCCGCCGCGGTGGCGATCGAACTGGCGCGCCTGGGACGCAACGTGCCGTTTGCCTACAACCGCAAGGAAGCCAAAGACCACGGCGAGGGCGGATCGCTGGTCGGCGCTCCCGTCAAGGGCCGGGTGCTGATTGTGGATGATGTGATGTCGGCAGGTACCGCTGTGCGCGAGTCGATTGCCATCATCAAGGCCGCAGGCGCGACGCCTTGGGCGGTTGCAATTGCACTGGATCGGGAAGAAAAAGCCACCGAAAACGGTGTCGATGTGAACTACAGCGCGGTTCAATATGTCACACAGCAACTGGGGCTACAGGTTTGTGCGATTGCCCGCTTGACCGACTTGCTGCATTATCTGAGCTCAGAAGATCAAGTTTCAGGTGCGGGTTCGGCCCCACCGTCAGTCGGTAGGGCGGCTGACAAGGGGGCAGCTGAGGGATATTACGAAGCTGTGTTGGCTTACCGGGAGCGCTACGGCGTCACTTGAACACTTCAAATGCGGAATCAGACCACTCACAACGTCAGCAGAATTGCCACGGCCATCGCCGTGACCTTGTGGTGGCTGTCTGGCGCGGCCATGGCGCAGGGCATTTACACCTGCGTTGACGGGACGGGTCGCAAGATCACCGCAGACCGACCGATTGCAGAATGCACGGATCGGGCCCAACAGGAAATCAGCCCATCGGGTACGGTCAGGCGGATACTGGGGCCGTCGCTCACGGCGAAAGAGCGCTTGGCCCTGGAAAATGAGCAAAAGCGCGAGGCAGAGGCCCGGGCCCGTCAGGCCGACGAAAAACGCCGGGACCGGGCGCTGCGGTTACGTTACCCGACCCGTGAGGTCCACGACAATGAGCGCAACCTGGCCCTGGCGCAGGTCGACGAATCGATCAGGGCTGCAACCAAACGGATGCAGGACCTGACGGAGCAGCGCAACAAAATCACCGCCGAACTGGAGTTCTACGCCAACGACCTCAGCAAGGCGCCGCCCTTGCTCAAGCCCAGGCTGGATGAAAATACCGCCAACCTGGCGGCGCAAAAACGCTTTATTGCCGATCAAGACACCGAAAAGCAGCGGGTCAATGCGCGCTTTGACCAGGAGCTGAGCAAGCTCAACAAGCTGTGGTACGCCAGCGGCGTCGAAAGCTCGGGCGAAAAGTCGGCTGACAAGGCCAAAAAATAGTCGCCTGACCGTCTGACCGTTATGGGTCTAGGCGTGACTTGAGCAGTGCATTGATCTGCGCCGGGTTGGCCTTGCCCTGAGTCGCTTTCATGGCCTGACCGACCAAGGCGTTCATGGCCTTGACGTTGCCGGCCTTGACTTCTGCCACGTTCTTGGCGTTGGCGGCCAGCACGGTGTCGATGATTTTTTCGAGTTCACCGGTGTCGCTGATTTGTTTTAGGCCAAGCTCGTCGATCGCCTTGTCTACAACGTGTTCCGGCAACGCATCTTTACTAAGCTCACCGCCGGCCCAAAGTAATTCGAACACCTGACGTGCGCCCGCATTGGACACGGTGCCATCGGAAATACGACCGATGATTGCAGCCAGCGTAGCTGCCGAAACCGGTGATTGGCCTATATCCAAATCCTGGGCATTCAGGCGGCGCGACAACTCACCCATGACCCAATTGCTGGCCAGTTTGGGTTGCTTGCTGGCAACAGCGACCGCCTCAAAATAGGCCGCAGTGGCTTTGCTCTGCGTGAGTTGCCCGGCGTCGTACTCTGGCAGGCCATAGTCCGCCACAAAGCGCGCTGCCATGACCCTCGGCAATTCACTCATTTCCGAGCGAGTACGCTCCACCCAATCACGCCCAATAACGAGCGGCGGCAAATCCGGGTCAGGAAAATAGCGGTAGTCGGCTGCATCTTCCTTGGTCCGCATCGAACGGGTTTCGCCCGTTTCCGGGTCAAACAGCACGGTGGCCTGCTGAATGGCGTGGCCGTCTTCCAGTTGCTCGATCTGCCAGCGTACTTCATAGTCCATTGCTTGCTGCATGAACTTGAAGCTGTTGAGGTTTTTGATTTCGCGCCGGGTGCCCAGCGGCTCGCCGGGTTTGCGTACCGACACA
>JANMBW010000482.1:0-4500 GCA_031360565.1 Polaromonas sp. | reverse complement strand
TACGCCCTGGGTGATGGCGCGCAGTACGCCAGTGCGACTTCAACGCTTTCAGCGCATGGCGCCACACTGCCGTATGTGATGCCCATCATGGCCGCCGCCCGAGCCCTCGCCGCCAATCTGACCGGAACCGCAACCCGGCTGATTTTTCCGCTGATGCCGGTATCGGTGAAGACACCCGCATTGCCCTTGGTGGTGGCAGCCCCGCAGCCAGGGTCGCCAGGCAGCTGGGCTGTGGCTAAAACAGAAACTGGCGACGATGAAGCCGGCATCTGGCACTGGACCGACGCCGCCGGTTTGAAGCGCGGGTTTGTTCTGGCCGGGGCACAGACTGCACAACGCCAGCAGCAATCGAAACAGCTGACTCCCTAGAGCGCAACTCGCGCTGCAGGCATATCGCACCTTGATTCCGGGTCTGGCGTCCGGCGTCCGCGTTGCTGCGAGCAGGCCTGTGAGCCTGAAAAAGTCGCTGGCGCAGGGCTCCGGTTGCAGGGATTTCCTCCATTCAAATTCGCTTCGCCAGCCTACAATCGCCATCCAAAGAAGAAATTGACAGCTGACTGACTGCAACCTCCGGAGACCTTTTTAATGTCCGCCACACGCCCCGCCCCACACGACAAAGTTTTGGATCAACGCGCCGAGCTCCGACTTGCTGCGCTGGAATACCACCAATTCCCCACGCCCGGCAAAGTAGCCATTGCCGCGACCAAACAACTGACCAACCAGCGCGATCTGGCGCTGGCTTATTCCCCAGGCGTGGCGGCGCCCTGCGAGGAAATCGTCAAGGACCCGAACAACGCATTCAAGTACACCGGCCGCGGCAACCTGGTGGCCGTGATCACCAATGGCACGGCGGTTTTGGGTCTGGGAGACATCGGGCCGCTGGCATCCAAACCCGTGATGGAGGGCAAGGCCGTCCTGTTCAAGAAGTTTGCCGGTGTCGATGTCTTTGATATCGAGATCGACGAGAAAGACCCGGCCAAGCTGGTCGACATCATTGCCGCGCTAGAGCCGACCTTCGGCGCCATCAACCTGGAAGACATCAAGGCGCCTGACTGTTTTTACATCGAGCGCGAACTGCGCAAGCGCCTGAAGATTCCGGTGTTTCATGATGACCAGCACGGCACCGCCATCACGGTCGGCGCCGCCATGATCAATGCCTTGAAAATCGCTGGCAAGGAACCCGGCAAGGTCAAGCTGGTGACCTCAGGCGCGGGCGCTGCAGCGCTGGCCTGCCTGAGCTTGCTGATCAAGCTTGGCATCTCGCGCGAGAACATTTTTGTGACCGATCTGGCGGGTGTGGTCTACCAAGGCCGCACCGAACTGATGGACGAGGACAAGATCCAGTTCGCGCAAAAGACGACGGCGCGCACGCTCAATGACGTCATTGACGGAGCCGATGTCTTTCTGGGCCTGTCTGCAGGCGGTGTGCTCAAAAAAGACATGGTTGCCAAGATGGCGGTCAATCCCATCATTTTTGCGCTGGCCAATCCCAATCCTGAGATTTCTCCGGAAGACGTCAAGCTGGTACGCGATGACGCCATCATGGCGACCGGCCGCACCGATTACCCCAATCAGGTCAACAACGTGCTGTGCTTTCCCTACATTTTTCGGGGTGCACTGGATGCGGGTGCATCGACCATCACGATTGAAATGGAAATCGCCGCGGTTCACGCGATTGCCGAGTTGGCACAGGCCGAGCAAAGTGAAGTGGTGGCAGCCGCTTATGTTGGCGAAAAGCTCGCTTTCGGTCCTGACTACCTGATCCCCAAGCCCTTCGATCCTCGTCTGATGATGAAGATTGCACCCGCCGTGGCGCTGGCCGCAGCGGAAAGCGGTGTGGCCTTGCGACCAATTCAGGACATGAACGCCTACCGCGAGCGCTTGCAAAGCTTTGTCTATGCCTCGGGCACGATGATGAAGCCGATTTTCACCGCTGCCAAGGCCGCGGCACGCAAACGCGTGGCCTACGCCGAGGGTGAAGAAGAACGCGTGCTGCGCGCCTGCCAGATTGTGGTCGACGAGGGCCTGGCTCGGCCGACCCTGATCGGCCGCCCCGCCATCATCGCCAAGCGCATTGAGCAGTTTGGCCTGCGCCTCAAAGAAGAACTTGACTACGACGTGGTCAATGTCGAGCAGGATCACCGCTACCGCGACTTTTGGCAAACCTATCACCGCATGATGGAGCGCCGAGGTGTTACCGAGCAGATGGCCAAGATTGAAATGCGGCGCCGACTGACTTTGATTGCCGGCATGTTGCTGCACAAGGGCGATGTGGATGGCCTGATTTGTGGCACCTGGGGAACCACTACGCACCACCTGGATTACCTTGATCAGGTGATTGGCAAGCGTGCTGGCGTCAACACTTATGCCTGCATGAATGGACTGATGCTGCCCGGTCGCCAGGTGTTTCTGCTCGATACGCATGTCAATTGCGATCCCACTGCCGAACAGCTGGCCGAAATCACCACCATGGCCGCTGAAGAAATGGTGCGATTTGGCATCAAACCCAAAGTCGCCTTGTTGTCGCATTCCAACTTTGGCTCATCCAACCTGCCCAGTGCGGTCAAAATGCGCCGCGCACTGGACCTGTTGCGCGAAAAGTCGCCCTGGCTCGAAGTCGACGGCGAAATGCACGGCGACGTGGCGCTGGACGCGGAGGCCCGCGCACTCATCATGCCCCGCAGCACGCTCATAGGCGAAGCCAATCTGTTGGTACTTCCCAACATTGATGCCGCCAATATTTCCTACAACCTGCTCAAGACCGCAGCCGGCGGCAATATTGCCATTGGCCCGGTGCTGCTGGGTGCCAACAAGCCCATGCATATCCTGACGCCTACCGCTACTGTGCGGCGGATTGTCAACATGACCGCCCTCACCGTGGCCGATGCCAATGCCGGTCGGTAAGCCACTTGATGACAGCTAGCGCTAACTTTTAATGAATCGCACCGAAGCTGTGCATGCTTAAATTTTCAGCAGCCTCTTGCATTTTTTGAAGATTTGCGGCAAACTAACAGTCTTGAATTTTTAGGGTTTACCCCGAATAAAAAGGGTTTAATTCTGGCTTCAAGAAAGGTTTTTGAGATGTCGCGCAATCTTGGGCGCCCGGGGTTCAGACCTTGGCACAAGACCTTGGCAAGCACGCTGGTGGCCCTGTGGCTCGGATTGTTCGGGCTGTCTTCGGGGCTTTTTTCCAGCCTGGTAGAAGCAAAAAGCCCGGTTGTCGACAATCGGATGGACACGCTTTTGGCCAGCCAGTTGCCGGCGCAGGGGCGCGACATGATGGCGCTGATTTATCAGGGCGGGCCGTTTCGGTATGACAAGGACGGTGCGGTTTTTGGCAATCGGGAGAAAATTCTCCCCTCCCAAAACCGCGGGTATTACCGGGAATACACCGTCAGGACGCCAGGTGAGCGTAGTCGTGGTGCAAGGCGAATTATTTGCGGCGGGGTCAAACCCACCGTACCGGATGCCTGCTACTACACCGACGATCACTACGCGAGTTTTCGAAGAATCGTTCAGTAAACCGAACCATGGTGCTAATTTTGAATGTTTGATCTAACAGAAAGAGATGCGGAGATGGATACACCACTTCGTAAGGACAACGAAACGCCGCTCAGGGGTGTGCGGCCGAACATCGTGCAATCGATACGCGCTTTTCGCGTGCAGGAATTGCAGGACGCGGCCACCCATCTGAACCAGCACTTCTTGTATGCCAATCTGGGCAATGCGCAAAGCAAACAAGACATTCTGGACATGATTGCGGCGCAGTACACCTTTCCGGCCCATTTTGGAAAAAACTTCGATGCGCTGTATGACTGCATGACTGATCTGGTTCACAAGTCGGGGCCACAGCCCGGCTTCATCGTGGTGCTGGAACAAATCCCTGCACACGCCAAATTTGACAAGGAGGCGCGCGAGCAGTTGCTCGACATCTTCCGGGATGCAGCCGACTACTGGGCGGATCGAAAGATTCCGTTCAGATGCTTTTATTCTTTTCTGTAGCCCGCTCCCCAGACATTGGCCAAGGGGATCGGGCGAATGAGGCCCCGCTAGCAGTTGCAGAAGGTGAAGAAGTCATGCCGACCGACAAGTTGGTAGACATTTCGCCCCTGGCCCTGCGCATGAGCAGTCCGTTCAATTCAGGGTACTGGCTCGCCGCAGCCTGAACAAGCTGCCTTGATGCCGCCAGTCCGGTAACGTTCTGCGCGATAAAGCCCGGTCACCTCGCGTGATACCGGGCTTTTTTATGCCTGTTGCGCCAGCAAAACGTATTCGGCAACCGGCACCTCTTCAGCGCGGCGTTGCAAGTTGAAGCTTCCGCTGAACTGGCGTTGCTCCAGCCATTTGCCCAGCGAGTGGCGTAGCAGCTTGCGGCGCTGACTGAAGGCGACTCTGACAAGCTCACTCAAGAGCTGAAAATCAACCTTGGCTGGTTCCAGCCTCGGCAGCATACGCACAATCGCGCTGTCGACGCGAGGCGGTGGATCAAAGCTTTCCGGC
>JANMBW010000459.1:0-3670 GCA_031360565.1 Polaromonas sp. | reverse complement strand
GACAGCAGTGCAAAGGGGCCGGCCCAGAGCAGCACGGTGCTGGTTTTAAGGGGCGGGCGGTAAAGCACAAAGTCGCCGTAGCGATCAACCATGAAATCAAGTATTTGCTGCTGCGACTGGCCTTGAGACAGCTTGATCCGGATTTGTTTGCGCAGGTCTACCGCCAGATCGGCCTGCGAAGCCGCAATGGTTTCGTTCTAGCACACCAGGCAGCGCAGTTCTTCAGCAATCAGCATCACACGCGCTTCCAGTACCGGGTCAGCTGCGAGGGGAGGCGCTTCCACAGCGCTCGCAGGGCCGCCAGCGAACAGGCTCAGCGCCACCACCCATACCGGCAACAGGTGTTTAAGCACCGAGTTTCCTGACCAAGGGAAGTATGGTGCTTTGCAGCGCCTCGGGCGTGACCGGTCCGATGTGCTTGAGCCGGATCACGCCGGCCTTGTCGATCACAAAGGTTTCAGGAACGCCATATACGCCAAAGTCAATGCCGACCAACCCCTCGGTGTCGGACAGCGATTGCTGATACGGGTTGCCAAAATTGCCCAGCCAACGAATTGCATCGTCGCGCTTGTCCTTGTAGTTGAGTCCGTAAATCGGCACCACACCGGTCTTGGCCAGCTCGACCAGTACCGGATGCTCGATCCGGCACGCCACACACCAGGATGCCCAAACATTCAGTAGCCAAACCTTACCGCGTAAATCTTGAGGCGAAAACGTCTTATCGGGCGAAGCCAGCATCGGCAGCGTGAAGGGGGGCGCGGGTTTATTGATGAGCGGCGACGGCACCTCGCGCGGGTTCAGGCTTAGGCCCACCGCCAGAAACCCTAGCATCACAATAAAAATAACGAGGGGCAGGAAGCGCTTGGACAAAAAAGGCTTCATTGCGCTACGGCTCGGCCTGCCAGCGCAGGTTGCGCGGGGGCAGGGGGAGCGACTCCGCCCGCCGTCAGTTTGGTAGGCACCAGCGGGGCGGCCACGACGCGCCGCGCGCGGTAGCGCCGATCCAGCACGGCCAGCACGCCGCCCAGGGCCATCAACACGCAGCCGCCCCAGATCCAATTGACAAAGGGCTTGTGATGCAGGCGAATACTCCACGCCGTGGTGCCTACCGGTTCGCCGAGTGCCACGTAAAGGTCGCGGCCAACGCCTCGGTCAATCGCCACTTCGGTCATTGGCATGCGACTGACGGTGTACAGGCGGCGCTCGGGATACAAGGTTGAAATCGTCTGCCCATTGCGGCTGACCGTCAACTTGGCTCGAGACGAGGTGTAGTTGGGTCCCTGGACTTGGGTGATGGCGTCGAGCTGGAAGCTGTAGCCGCCGGCAGAGGCAGTCTGGCCCGGCTCCATGCGCACGTCGTTCTCGCTTTGAAAACTGTTGACAACCGTGACACCGACAATAAAAACCGCCACCCCAAAATGGGCCAACAGCATGCCGTAGTAGCTGCCGGGTTGAGCCGCCAGACGCGTGATCCAGCGCGGCGCGGGATGCTCCCTCAGGCGGGTCAACAAATTGAGCACCGCGGTACTGGCTACCCAGACCGCCAGCAGCAGGCCCAGCCCGGTCATGGGTGTCCAGCTACCCAGCACCAGCGGGGCGATCACCGCACTGGCCACGCTCACCGCCACAGCCCATCGCAGGCGTTTGGCGAGGTCCATCACATCGGCTTGTCGCCAGCGAGTCATCGGCCCAACGCCCATCAGGAACAGGGCGGGCGCAATCAGCGGAACAAACACGGCTGTGAAATAGGGCGGCCCAACCGAGAGTTTTCCCATGCCGAGGGCGTCAATGACCAGCGGATAGAGGGTACCCAGCAACACCGCTGCAGCGGCAACCAGCAGCAGCACATTGTTGGCCAGCAGCATGGATTCGCGCGAAACCATTTCGAAACTTCCGCCGAGGCCGACCCGTGGTGCGCGCCAGGCAAACAACGCCAATGAGCCACCGATCACGATCGCCAGAAAGCCGAGAATGAAGAGACCGCGCGCCGGGTCGGTCGCAAACGCATGCACCGAGCTGAGCACGCCGGAACGGACGATGAAGGTACCGAGCAGGGAAAGCGAAAAGGTGAGAATGGCCAGCAAGGCGGTCCACATCTTGAAACCACCGCGTTTCTCGGTCACGGCGAGCGAATGCATCAACGCGGTGCCAACCAGCCAGGGCATGAAGGACGCGTTTTCGACCGGGTCCCAAAACCACCAGCCGCCCCAACCGAGTTCGTAGTAAGCCCAGAAGCTGCCCAGTGCAATGCCGAAGGTCAAAAAGCTCCAGGCGACCGTGGTCCAGGGCCGTGACCAACGGGCCCACGCGGCGTCGAGCCGGCCGGACAGCAAGGCGGCAATCGCAAACGCAAAAGCCACCACAAAACCGACATAGCCCATGTACAACATGGGGGGGTGAATCACCATACCGGGGTCCTGCAGCAGCGGGTTCAAATCCTTGCCATCGGCTGCGGCAGGCAGCAGGCGTTCAAAAGGATTGGATGTCAGCAGCGTGAACAGCAGGAAGCCGCAGCTGATCAGGCCCATCACGCCCAGAACGCGTGCCACCATGCGCTCGTCGAGTTGCCTGGAGAAAACCGACACTGCCAGGGTCCAGCCCGCCAAAATCAGCGACCACAGCAAGATGGAACCCTCGTGGTTGCCCCACACGGCGGTGAATTTATAGACCAGTGGCAAAGCAGAGTTGGAGTGGCGCGCTGCCAGCAGCACCGAAAAATCGTTGGTGACGAACGCGTGGGTGAGACAGGCGTAGGCAATCAGCACAAACACAAACTGTCCGCGCGCAGACGGCCGGGCCAGAGCCATCCACGCGGCGTTGCCGCTATGCGCACCCATCAGCGGAAAAATACTTTGTGTCAGGGCCAAGCTGAGCGCGATGATCAGTGCCAGGTGTCCGAGTTCGTAAATCATGGTGCGGGTGTCAGGGTTTGGCCAGCAGCGTGGTGCTGGCTTGCTGGGGCGCTCCCGCCTGGGCGTTTTTTAGCGCCGCTGCGGCCTCGGGAGGCATGTAATTTTCATCGTGCTTGGCTAAAACCTGATCGGCCCGAAAAACGCCGTCTGGGCCCAGTTTGCCATGCGCGACAACGCCTTTGACTTCTTTGAAAAAATCGGGTTGTCCCAAATTGAATTCCGTTAATGCCGGAACATTTCGCGTTGCCAAATAATCATTCCAAGAAAAATTCGTTGTAACTTCGGCGGCTTGTGCCAAAGTTACTTTGTTATAACGCGCATCAGGATTTCTTAACTCGACTTGAGCTTTTGAAGCGTTAGCCAGACGTGTCTGAAATTGCATCACACTAAAAGCGTGCCGCCGGGCATTATCTTCGTCGTCGCCAATTAGTTTGAACATATTTGCCATATATTCTCTAAATTTGGCGCGTGTTTCTGCCGATTTTTCATCTCCTTTTGTGTAGTTATCACGATTCGGCAAACTCAACCCGCCTTGTCCGGCATTGGCAATTGTCATCGTGCTGTTTTTTATATCAGGACCACCGCCGAAACCAAACAGCACGGGAATCCCTAAATTGTGCATAACGGCGATTTGATGCTGTAAATCTTTAACATTTTTAATGCTGTCAATCTGTGCGAAATACTGCTTGAGCGGCGAAATACCAGCTTTTTCAATGCCGGATTCGTCCATACACGCGGCGTAAAAATCGCCGATCAGT
>JANMBW010000405.1:0-5662 GCA_031360565.1 Polaromonas sp. | reverse complement strand
TGGGATTGAACCGTCATGCTGACCTTGTCCAGTATCCAGACAGCGGTGGTCTGACCCGATTGCCACAGCGCACTGGTGGGTAATTTGATGACCGGCAGCCCCTGGGTGCCCGACCCACGGCCACCTTCACAGGGTAGGTTCGCGTGGCCGGATCGGCGCTTGCCGCGACCTCACGAACCCGGGCCCCGAGCGGAGTCTCCTGCGCCCAGCCGCGCACTTGAACCGGCAAGCCCGGCTTGAACAAAGCCACCTTGTCTTCAGGTACCGAGAAAACGACGTCGCGCGGCCCGTCCGCAGCAATGCGCAGCACCGGCGCTCCAGCGACCACCACTTGCCCCGGTTCAGCCTCGACGGCAGTGACGACACCAGCTACATCGGCCTTGAGCAAGGCATAACTGGTTTGATTGCCTTGAACTGCCAGTTGCGATTGGGCTTGGTCAACTTGCGCCTGGGCAGACTGGAACGTGCTCTCGCGGCGTTCAAGCTCGGCACCGCTGATGAAATTCTGATCCTTCAATTCCTTGTAGCGCTTGAAGTCCGCAGCGGCCAGATCCCGATTGGTAGCAGCCGCCCTCAATTGCGCCTTGGCGCCATCCGCCGCCAGCTGGTAGTCACGCGGATCCAGCTGAGCCAGCACCTGCCCAGCCCGGACCCGTTGGCCCAATTCGGCCTGCCGCCTGATGATTTTTCCGCCGACCCGAAAGCCCAGCCGGCTCTCGGTCTGCGCCCTGACCTCACCGGCAAACTCGTAGCCCGATGAAAAGTTTGCCACGCCCACCGTCAGGACCCGCACAGCCCGCAGCGGCTCTTCTGGTGGGGTCGGACGGGAACAGGAAGCCAACATCAAGGTCAAGCTGGCCAGCACAAAGGTCTGTTTTTTGATGGTGTGCTTCACGGAAAACTCTCTTAATGACTGACTGGTTAGTAATCTAGGGTAAACCTTGAGCTTTGTCAAGCGACAATCCCCGCATGAATCAAGGCAGCGGTGGCGCTACGCATGGGGTGAGTCACTATGAGAACTTTCCGGTCGCCTCCTTCCTTTGCCCGCCCCACTTGCGACCTGCCATCGCTGCGATCTATTGGTTCGCACGCACCGCCGATGACCTGGCCGATGAAGGTGACGCGTCGCAAGCAGCCCGGCTCGAGGCGCTAGCGGCCTACCGCGCCGATTTGGCGGCCTGCGCCAGCGGCTTGCCCACCTCCGGGCGCTGGTCAGCGGTGTTTGACACCTTGCGCCCCATCATGTCCAGGTTTGCGCTGCCCCATGCCTGGTTGGCCGAATTACTCGGCGCATTTGAACAGGACGTCGTCAAAACACGTTATGCCAGCCAGCACGAGCTCTTGGCCTACTGTGCTCGCTCGGCCAATCCCATCGGGCGCCTGCTGCTGCATTTGTATGGCCTTGAGGACCCGGTCTCGCTGCAACAAAGCGACTGTGTTTGCAGCGCCTTGCAGCTGATCAATTTTTGGCAGGATCTGAGTCTGGACATCCCACGCGGACGCATTTACTTGCCCGCCGACTCGTTCCATGCTTATGGCGTTGACGAGGCGCAACTGCTTGCCCTGCACGTTAATCCGGCTACTTCTTCACTGGTAGCCGCCAACCTCGCCTGGGCTCAGGCCATGATGCAGCGCGGTGCACCGCTTGCCAAAGCGATTCCCGGACGCGCGGGCTGGGAGCTGCGACTGGTGGTTCAGGGGGGACTGCGCATCGCTGAAAAAATTGAGCGGCTGAACTTCGCAACCCTGCGCGAGCGACCCAAACTGGGTGTCTGGGATGGCATGGTGATGACCTGGCGCGCACTCTGGATGTGAAGCCCCATCGTGCGGCTGCAGCCCGGTGCATGCAACAATTACCGCCATGACGCCCGAGCAGTATGTTCAGCAGAAAGCAGCCGCTTCAGGCAGCAGCTTTTACTACGCCTTCCTGTTTTTACCCAAGGAGCGGCGCGCCGCGATCACAGCTTTCTACGCCTTCTGCCGTGAGATCGACGATGTGGTCGACGAGGTAGTCGACCCCGGCGTCGCACGGACCAAACTTGCCTGGTGGCGCACAGAGGTGATGCAGTCTTTTGCGGGCAAGCCAAGCCATCCGGTCATGCTGGCCTTGATGCCGCAGGTGGCGAGCTACCAGATCGAACGCCGGCATTTACTGGCCGTGATTGAGGGCTGCGAGATCGACCTGGAGCAAAACCGCTTTCTTGATTTTGCGGGCTTGCAGCGTTACTGCCATCTGGTTGCGGGAATCGTCGGCGAAGTGGCGGCGCGTATTTTTGGCCAAAGCGAAGACGCCACCACCGCATACGCCCACAAGTTGGGCCTGGCCTTCCAGCTGACCAATATCATTCGCGACGTTGGCGAGGATGCCCTGCGCGGCCGCATTTATCTGCCGGTTAGCGAACTGCAGCAGTTTGGAGTCAAGGCGCATGACATTTTGCAACGTGAATACTCCGAACGCTTCACTGCCCTGATGCAGTTTCAAACCCAGCGCGCCATCGCTTTGTACGACGAGGCCATCTCGATGCTCCCCGCAGCGGACCGCAGATCTCAAAAGCCCGGCCTCATGATGGCGAGCATTTACCGCACCCTGTTGCAGGAAATAGCCGATGACAACTTCCAGGTGCTGCACCAGCGCGTGAGCCTGACGCCACTTCGCAAGTTTTGGCTGGCCTGGAAAACGCAGGCATTCGGAACCATTCAGTGAACTGGACCCACACGCCGTGAGGGTTGCCATCATCGGCGCAGGCTGGGCCGGTTGTGCCGCTGCTGTCGAAGCCACCCGCCTTGGCCATGACGTGACCCTTTTTGAAGCTAGCCGGTCGGCCGGAGGCCGCGCCCGGCACGTCGATGCGATGCTGGCCGGTAGCGCCGTCAAGCTTGACAACGGCCAGCACATACTGATCGGCGCCTACGCTGAAACACTCCAGCTCATGGCATCAGTTGGGGTGGACCTGGACGCCAGCTTTCTGCGACTTCCGCTGACGCTGAAGTTTGCAGATGGCGACGGCCTGACTCTCCCAGATCTCCCCGCGCCACTGGACGCCCTGGTGGGCATGCTGACAGCTACCGGCTGGACTTGGCAGGACAAGTTATCGCTGCTAAAAGTGTCAATCGGCTGGAAGATCAATCAGTTTCGCTGCGCCCCGAAACTTTCGGTGGTCGATGTCTGCAGCGGTGTATCGCCCCGGATCATGGCCACACTGATGGAGCCACTCTGCGTTTCGGCGCTCAACACGCCGACAGATCGGGCCAGCGGTCAGGTTTTTTTGCGGGTCATGCGTGACGCCCTTTTTTCTGCAAACGGCGCGTCCAATCTGTTGCTGCCCAAGGTTGACCTGAGCGCCCTTTTGCCCGATGCAGCACTGGCCTGGCTGAAGACAAGCGGCGCCAGGATCAGGCTGGGCGTGCGGGCAAATGGCGTAGCACCACAAAAAGGCGGTTGGAGCGTTACAGATGCCGGTGACCACACTGGAGATACGTTTGAGCGCATTGTGCTGGCCTGCCCGTCAGCCGATGCTGTGCGGCTGCTTCAGGGTGTAGCCCTAGCTGATGAAACCTGGCTTACGCGGGCACGTACCCTTCAACATGAGGCGATTGCTACGGTCTATGCGATGGGCCGCGGTGTGAGTTTGAGTCAGCCCATGCTGGCCCTGCGCGCCAGCAGCCATCATCCCGCGCAGTTTGTATTCGATCGCGGACAACTCGGGGGCCCCGCTGGATTACTCGCGTTTGTGATCAGCGCCAGCACGGCGGACAGGACCACCTTGACCGAGCAGGTCAGAGCGCAAGCCGCCGACCAACTCGATTTGCACGACCTGGACATGCAACACGCCATTGTTGAAAAACGCGCAACGTTTGCCTGTTCCCCCGGTTTGGAGCGCCCCGGCCCGCATATTGCGCCTGGCCTGCTGGCCTGTGGTGACTATGTAGCGGGTCCTTATCCGGCAACGCTTGAAGGAGCGGTGAGGTCGGGGCTTTATGCTGCCCGACTGATCGGGTCGCCTGGTTAAGCCCTCAGCCGACGCTTCGGTGCCGTCAGGCGCTGAGCAATTCACAGATTTCGGCGAGCGTGGTGACAGTTTCGTGTGGCACCTCAGCATGCGGCCAGGGATGGTCAGAACGGCTTACCCACACGGTTTGCATGCCGCAATTGAGCGCACCCAAGACATCCAGGGTGGCGTCGTCTCCAACATGAAGGACCTCGAACGGTTCAACACCTGCTGCGCCCGCCGCCGCATAAAAAATACGGGGGTCAGGTTTGCCCACACCAAATTCCTGCGCGCTGATACTGGCCTGAAAATAAGGCGCGAGGCCAATACGTTGAATGTCTGCATTGCCATTTGACAGCGCCACGACGGGAAAACGTGCAGACATAAACGCCAGGGTCTGCAACGCGTCTCCAAACAGATCGACTCGGTTGCGTTCATCAAAAAAAACGGCAAAAGCGGGCTCGGCCAGCGCCGGGTCTTCGCCACAGCGGACGAGGATCTGGCGAATCGCCTCCTGACGTACAGCGCTGAGGTTGTAGCGGAGCTCAGGTCGGGAGCGCATCACACGCTCGCGGACTTCATGCCGCGCCGCTGGATCGGCAAAGACCACTGCCGACTTCGGCGCATGCAAACCGAGCCAATTTTCGAGGGCCTTCTCGGCTCTCTCGATGGCTGGCCAGACGGGCCAAAGGGTGTCGTCCAAATCGAGCGAAATGGCCTTGATTATTTTCAGGTCAAGCATAGTGAAAAACGTTAGTAGGCGAGAATAACCCATGACTTTTGCCAATGAGCCACCCTTCACGCATGGGCAGACGCCCCAAGTTACCTCTGGCACAGCCGTTCTGCTGTGTAATCTCGGCACCCCCGATGCTCCCACTGCTCCGGCACTGCGGCGCTACCTGGCGGAATTTTTAAGTGACCACCGCGTGGTGGAGATTCCCAGGTTGATCTGGTGGGTCATTCTGCACGGCATTATTTTGCGCATCCGGCCGAAAAAATCCGCCGCCAAATACGCCAGCATCTGGATGCCCGAGGGCTCACCGCTCAAGGTCTGGACAGAAAAACAAGCCACCCTATTGCGTGGCTACCTCGGGGTACGGGGCCATCGGGTCGACGTGCGCTACGCCATGCGCTATGGCAGCCCCTCCATTGCCTCGCAGCTTGACCAGCTCAAGCAGGAGGGGGTGACGCGCGTGCTCATCATGCCGGCCTATCCTCAGTACAGCGCCACCACTACTGCCAGCGTGTTTGATGCGGTCTACAGCTGGGCCGCCAAGGTACGTCGGATACCCGAGTTCCGCTTTGTCAATCACTATCACGATGCGCCAGGTTATATCGCGGCGCTGGCCGGTCAGATCAAAGAACACTGGCGCGTCAATGGTCAGGCCGAGCAGTTGCTGATGAGCTTTCACGGCGTACCCGAACGCACGCTCATGCTGGGTGATCCCTACCACTGCGAATGTCACAAAACCGCGCGGCTGGTTGCGGACAAGCTCGGCCTCGGCAAAGACCGCTACAAGGTCACGTTTCAGTCACGCTTTGGCAAGGCCAAATGGCTGCAACCCTACACCGAACCCACGCTGGTCCAGATGGCGCAAGCCGGGGTCAAGAGCGTTGATGTGATGTGTCCAGGATTTACTGGTGACTGCCTCGAAACCCTGGAAGAGATCAAC
>JANMBW010000391.1:0-2476 GCA_031360565.1 Polaromonas sp. | reverse complement strand
GCGCCGCAGCAACCCGCCTGCGGCGCCACCAGAGTTTCAATGCCCGCGGCATCCAGTACCCGGGCCGTCGCGGCATCGATGTTGGGCATCATGGCGGGCTGCACGCAACCTGACAGGATCAAGACCTTGCGGGCATGGCTGCGGGTAGGGGTGATGCCTGCCGCGCGGCGCACCGGCACCTTGTTTTTAAGCGTGTCCGGAAGCAAACCGCGCACCGCCTGACCGACGGCCATGGCAGGCGCAAACAGTGGTGACGGCAGACCTTCCTTGAGCGCCCAACGCAGCGCTTTCTCGCCCAGGGGGCGCGGCACGCGCTCATCGACGAGCTTGCGTCCAATATCAATCAGATGGCCATACTGCACGCCGCTGGGACAGGTGGTTTCACAATTACGGCAGGTCAGGCAGCGGTCCAGATGGAGCTGGGTCTTGCGCGTTGGCGCCTGGCCTTCTAGAACCTGCTTGATCAGATAGATGCGGCCACGCGGGCCATCAAGTTCGTCGCCCAGCAATTGATACGTGGGACAGGTCGCGGTACAAAACCCACAGTGCACACATTTGCGCAGGATGGCTTCCGCCTCGCGGCCCTCTGCAGTGCTGACGAATTCGGGCGAGAGATGGGTTTGCATAGTCGTGCAGCGGTCAAAAATCCGGATACAGGCGGCCACGGTTAAAAACACCGGCCGGGTCAAACTCACGCTTGAGTGCGCGGTGAATCCGCTCCAGCGGCGGTTTTAAGGCATCAAATCGGCCGATAGCCCTTACATTACCTGTGCTGGCAGCTATAAAACATGTAGCATGTCCACCCGCGCTGGCAGCCGCTTCACGCACGCGTGGGCCGATTTCCGGTTGCGCCCGAACCCAGCGTAGGCCACCATGCCATTCCACCAGGGGCGTGTCGGGCAACTCCATAACGGGAGTGGTCTGCGGCACAGAGAGGCGCCACAGGTCCTGGGCGGCGCTGCGCGCCTTGAACCAGGGCAGTTGGTGGTCGCGGCAGGCCACCCAATCGGCTGCGACTTCGGCGTTGTTTTTTCTGTCTCCGCCCATGGTCCGGCACGCCGCTTCCACTGCAGCGTGGGCGCCACGAAGACGCACATACAGCGTCCCTACGCCGGCATCTTCGACCCAGCAACTGGCGTTAAGCGGCAAGGGCTGGGCGCCCCAGCCATGCAGACGCGACAGCGCCTCGGCCTGGCTGCAGGCAAAACTCAGCGTCGCCTCGGCCGGCGCCACCGGCAATACCTTCAAGCTGACTTCAGTCACCAGCCCCAGCGTGCCCAAGGCCCCTGTCATGAGACGCGACACGTCATAACCGGCCACGTTCTTCATCACCTGACCACCAAAGGTCAGGTGCTCGCCCTTGCCATTGATGATTTTCAGGCCCAGTACATAGTCACGCACCGCACCCACGTTGGCGCGGGCCGGGCCAGACAGCCCGCTGGCCACCATACCGCCAACGGTTGCGTCGGCGCCAAAATGCGGCGGCTCAAAGGGCAAGCACTGGCCTTGAGCGGCCAGCAGCGCTTCAAGCTCGGCCAGGCGCGTGCCGGCGCGCGCAGTCACCACCAGCTCGCTGGGCTCGTAACTGATCACCCCCGCATACGGCGTGGTGTCAAGCAATTCCCCCTGCAGGGACTCTCCGTAAAAATCTTTGGAGCCACCGCCGCGCACCCTAAGGGGCGTGCCCCTGGCAGCTGCCGCGCGAACGCGCGCCTGCGTGGCCTCAATGAAGTCGTTATTGGATTCCATACCCTGATGTTAAGCGTCACTGACCCGTGCCGGATTGATTTTTTTGAATTGTCGCTGTGCGCGCTTTGCGCCGCTGCGCGGCGTCAGCCTGTGAAGAAGTTCACCGGCAAGCCCGGCACGTCAACCTGCATCGACAAGACACAGCCCGAATCGGGGTAGGTCTGCAATTCTTCCGGGCTGCGCCGGTAGCGCGCGGTGGTCAGGTAAAGGGTTTGCAGGTCGGCGCCGCCAAAGCACGGCATGGTCGGGCACAAGGCGGGCACGGCAATATCGCGTAACACTTCACCCGTCGGTGACAGTTTCAGCAGGCGCGCCCCTTCGAACATCGCGACGTAATAGTTGCCTTCCACATCCACCGCCGCGCCATCCGGGCGGCCGGCATAGCCCGACATGCCTGGTCGCCAGCCTTCGGGTTTGACCGGCCAGCGCTTGAACACACGCTCCCCGCTCATCACGCCGCTGTCGGCATGCCAGTTCCAGGCGCGAACAGTGTGGCTGGGGGTATCGGCCCAATACACCGTCGACGCATCAGGCGACCAGGCCAAACCGTTGGCGACCATGGCGTTACCGGCCTGCAAAACCAACTCCGCCGCTCCGGCCTGACCGCCCTCGAGTGAAAAAAGCTGTGCCCGATTGGCATCGCGCGGCTCGTACAACGTGCCAGCCCAAAAGCGACCGACCGGGTCTGCTTTGCCATCATTGAAGCGGGTGGTGGCCGGATCGTGCA
>JANMBW010000367.1:0-1512 GCA_031360565.1 Polaromonas sp. | reverse complement strand
GATTGGTTGCGATGAGCTGATTTATCAGGACGTTGAAGGCATGAAGCGAGCCATCAGTTGCCTCAACACCCGGCTAGACGGGTTCGATGCGTCTTGCTTTGACGGTGTGTACATCACCGGCGATGTGACGGCTGAAACCATTGCGGCCATGAATTCCCAGCGCGCCGATACCGCCGAAAAAATCGGCGATGAAAGCGATGCCGACGCGTCACGGTTGGCGCTGCCCAATCCGCAAGAGGCCTGAGCCCGGAAGTCCCATGACATCTAAAAAACTGCCAGATAACCTGCACCTCGACACGCTGGCCGTGCGCGCTGCGGTGGACAAAAGCCAGTACGGCGAAAACTCTGAAGCGCTCTACCTGACCAGCAGCTTTGTGCAGCCCGATGCGGCCACTGCCATGCGCCGCTTTGCCAATCAAGAAGAGGGCTACATTTACTCGCGTTTTACCAACCCCACCGTGACCAGCATGGAACAGCGCCTTGCCGCCATGGAGGGAACGGAGGCGTGTATCGGCACCGCCAGCGGCATGGCGGCGAGTTTGTTGATGTGCATGGGCCTGTTCAAGGCCGGTGACCATGTGGTCTGCTCGCAGTCGGTGTTTGGCTCCACCATCAAACTGATTGGCGGCGAGTTTGGCAAGTTCGGGGTGGAAAGTACTTTTGTATCGCAAACCGATGTGGCGCAATGGCAGGCCGCTATCAAGCCCAACACCAAGCTGCTGTTTGCTGAAACGCCGACCAATCCTCTAACCGAAGTGTGCGACATCCGCGCGCTGGCCGATATGGCCCACGCAGCGGGCGCCTTGCTGGCGGTGGACAACTGCTTTTGCTCGCCCGCGCTATCGCGGCCGGTGGATTTCGGTGCTGACCTGATCATTCATTCGGGCACCAAGTACCTCGATGGTCAGGGCCGGGTGATTGCGGGCGCCATTTGCGGACCCCGGCAATTGATTGACGACAAGTTTGTGCCCATCATGCGCAGTGCCGGCATGACGCTCTCGCCCTTCAACGCCTGGGTGGTGCTCAAGGGACTTGAAACGCTCTCCATCCGCATGCAGGCGCAGAGCGCTACTGCCCTGGCGCTCGCCACCTGGCTGGAGGCGCAGCCCGGCGTGGCGCGGGTGTATTACCCGGGCCTGAAGTCGCATCCGCAGCACGCCTTGGCGATGCGGCAGCAGACCCTTCACGGTCAGGGTTGTGGCGGAGCGGTGCTGTCTTTCGATGTCAAAGGAAGCGACGCAGAAACTGCGCGCAAGAACGCTTTTCATGTGATCGACAGCACACTGGTTTGCAGCATCACCGCCAATCTGGGCGATACCAAAACCACCATCACACACCCGGCCACCACCTCTCACGGGCGCTTGTCCGAGGCGCAGCGTCAGGCCGCGGGGATTGGCCAAGGACTGGTTCGTGTGGCGGTGGGGCTTGAACATATAGATGACCTGAAGGCTGACCTGGAGCGTGGATTGGGCAGCCTGAAATGACTGCCAGAACCCGCACCCGCTTTGCCCC
>JANMBW010000174.1:0-4696 GCA_031360565.1 Polaromonas sp. | reverse complement strand
GGAGGTGTTCATGTCGTGCGTCCGGCGCCGATCGTCGCCGGTGTTCTTGCGCAGCTCCAGAAACTCTTCAATGTCCAGGTGCCAGGTTTCCAGGTAGGCGCAAACCGCCCCCTTGCGCTTGCCGCCCTGGTTAACGGCTACAGCGGTATCGTTGACCACCTTCAGGAAAGGCACCACACCTTGCGATTCGCCGTTGGTGCCCTTGATGTGCGCACCCAGAGCCCGCACCGGAGTCCAGTCATTGCCCAGGCCACCGGCAAATTTCGACAACAGGGCATTTTCTTTGATGGCGTCGTAAATACCGCCCAGGTCATCGGCTACCGTGGTGAGGTAGCAGGATGACAGCTGCGAACGCAGCGTGCCAGCGTTGAACAGCGTGGGCGTGCTGGACATGAAGTCGAACGACGACAAGATCTCGTAAAACTCGATCGCGCGGGCCTCGCGGTCAATCTCGTTGAGCGACAGACCCATGGCCACACGCATGAAAAAAGCCTGTGGCAACTCGATGCGTTGCTTGCGCACATGCAAAAAGTAGCGGTCAAACAGCGTTTGCAGGCCAAGGTAGTCAAACTTCAGATCGCGCTCGGGCTTGAGCGCAGCGCCCAGGCGAGCCAGATCACACTGCTGGAGTTTTTCGTCGAGCAACTCGTTTTGCACGCCCTTGGCGATGAATTGCGGAAAGTACTCGGCATAGCGCGTCACCATTTCTTCCTGGGCGACCTCTTCACCGAGCACTTCGCGACGAATGGTGTGCATCAGCAGACGTGCCGTGGCGTAGGTGTAGTCAGGGTCTTTTTCAATCAGGGTGCGGGCCGCCAGAATGGACGCCTTGTAAACCTCATCGATCGGCACCCCGTCGTAAAGGTTGCGCATGGTCTCGGCCACGATCGGGTCGGGCTTGACGTCGGCACCCAGGTTGGCGCAGGACGCCTCAATCAGCGCCTGCAGGTTGCGAACATCCAGAGCGACTTTTTTGCCGCCGTCCATGACGTGCAACAGCGTGACTGCGGGGGCTTGTGCCTGGGGTTGGCGCGCCCGCTCCTGGGTCCGCTTTTCGCGGTACAACACATAAGCTCTGGCAATTTCATGGTGGCCACCGCGCATCAAGCCGAGCTCTACCTGGTCCTGCACGTCCTCAATATGAAAGGTGCCGCCGCCTGGGCGGGAACGCATCATGGCCCGCATGACCGCCTGGGTCAGGCCGTCAACCGTTTCGCGGACACTGGCAGAGGCCGCGCCCTGCGTACCGTGTACGGCCAGGAAAGCCTTCATCATCGCGACGGCAATCTTGTTGGGCACGAATGGCACTACCGCGCCATTGCGTCGGATGATCTGGTAGTTGCTGTAAGGATTGGTTTGAGCGTTGTTCCCCGAGTCGAGTGAGGCAACGGTGCTTGCAGGGGGCGCAACAGGGATCGCGTTTTGGGTGGTTTGCATCAGCTTGGTCTTGATTTTGTTTTATGAATTTTTTGGTGTTCGCGCGTTCAGCAAGCACGATGTTTTTTCAGTGGGCAACCATCCGGTTTAGGGGTCCTTTGCGGCGCTTGGAGCTTGGTTTTACCGTGATTGCGGACTCGTGAATAACATTTAACTGAATCGGGTTCAGACACTATACCTAGGGTCTGGAGCGATTTCAAGCACTACAGGTAGTGTTTTGCTTGCTATTTTTGCGCAAGTGTCATTTGGCGTTTCAGCCTAGTTTTTTGGCAGCTCGGCTAGGGGCAGCAGAAAAATTTGCGGGCCTGGCCGGCAGGCCTTGTCGGGCCATGGGTAGCGCTGAAGAACCGTGTGTTCATGCGCTTTGCCAAGCGCTTTGCTGCGCTATCGCCGGTCTGCGCTAAGGGCCAGGTCAGGGACCAGATGGAAAAACCTGATCTGGTGCTGCAAGGCTGCGCTGCAACTGCAACCAGTCAAAACCCTTACCGGGGTCTTGCTTGCGTCCCGGCGCGATGTGTTCGTGCCCGGCGATGTGCGCCACCGGGTACTGTGCCATCAGCGCGGCACAGATTCCGGTCAGCGTTTCGTACTGGGGCGCTTCAAAATCGTCACCTTCCAGACCCTCCAGCTCTATGCCTACTGAATCATCATTGCAGTGGGTCCGACCCCGGTAATGCGATTGCCCGGCGTGCCAGGCTTTGGCATCGCAGCTGACAAACTGCCACAACTCGCCGCTGCGGCTGATAAAAAAGTGAGACGACACCTGCAAGCCGCGAAGGCCTTGAAAGTACGGATGCTCGTCCCAGTCCAGCTGATTGGTGAACAGGCGTTGCACGTTGTGGTTGCCAAACTGACCGGGCGGCAAACTGATGGAATGGATGACGATGAGGTCAACCGGCGCTGCAATCGGGCGAGGTCCAAAATTGGGCGACGCTTGCACCCTGGCATGGCGGTACCAGCCATCCCGCCACAAGGGCTGGGCCGGCTTGACTTCAGGATTGACCATCAGCCGCCCCGGCCAGGTCGGACGTGCTGTCACCCGCCGGAAGGACAATATTCAGGCGCTCGATGCGGTAGCGCATCTGACGCAAGCTGATGCCCAGTTTGGCTGCGGCGGCAGTGCGGTTGAATCGGGTTTCTTGAAGCACCTGGGTAAGAATCTCGCGCTCCTGGGCATCGAGGTAGTCCTGTAAATTGTCGGGCAGGTTCACCGGCTGGGCGCCCACTGCTGGCGGGTCGCCGGCGGGCGGCGGTGGCGCGTCCAGGTGCAGGTCGCCGCCATCGCTCAGAGCAACCGCCCTATGAAGGATGTTTTCCAGTTCACGCACATTGCCATGAAAAGTGTGGGCCTTCAGTTGGGCCAGAACCGGCGCGGCAAGTTGGGGCACGCTGAAGCCTGATTCGCTACAAATTCTGGCGAGCAGGGCTGCGCACAGCTCGGGCAAATCTTCCGGGCGATCGCGCAGTGGCGGAATGCCAATCTCAATCACATTGAGCCGGTAATACAAGTCCTGGCGAAATCGTCCCGCTTCAACCTCTGCGCCTAGCGCCTTGTGGGTTGCGCTCACGATGCGCACATCCACCGTGTCCTCCTGCGATGAGCCCAGCGGCCTCACGACCCGTTCCTGAATGGCCCGTAGCAGTTTGGACTGCATGGCCAGCGGCAAGTCACCAATTTCGTCGAGAAACAAGGTGCCGCCCTGAGCGGCCTGAAAGTAGCCGAGACGGTCTTGTGTGGCGCCCGTGTAAGCGCCTTTGCGGGCGCCAAAAAATTCTGCCTCCAGCAGGTTCTCGGGGATGGCGCTGCAATTGACCGCGACGAACGGCGCACCTGCCCGGTGGCTGCAGCCGTGAACGGCGCGGGCGACCAGCTCTTTGCCGGTACCCGACTCGCCCTGAATCAAAACCGGTGCCATGCTGCCGGCTACTTTGATGATGCGGCTCTTGACCGCCTGCATTACCGCGGACTGACCCACCAGGCGCTGCAGCACGGCAGTTCCTGACGGCGATTTGCCTGCGCTAGCGGGAGGCAAGTCAACGTCTGTTGCATGCCGGACGGTGTTCGCTCTGGCGTTACCCTCGGCCAGCTTTTGCCCAGCGAGGGATGCGGCCCTGGACCCCTGTATGGCGGAGGCAACCACATTTCGAAACTGCTTCAGGTCGACCGGTTTGGTCAGGTAGTCAAAGGCACCGGCTTTGAGGGCCTCGACAGCGTTTTCGGCCGATCCATGGGCGGTGATCACCACGCATCGCTCGGCCCGCTGCTGCAGCACCAGCTCACGTAGCAGCTCCAGACCCAGACCATCGGGCAAGCGCATGTCGGTGATCACGGCATCAAATTGACGGGCCTGCAGGTGCTGGCGCGCCTCGGCCAGATCGCCAGCAGCATCGACCCGATAGCCTTCTCGCAGCAAGGTGAGCTCATACAGGGTGCGCAAATCCGGCTCGTCGTCAATTACCAGGACGTGCGCAGGGGCCGACGGGAGCGTGCTAGCGGGCATGTTCATGGATTCAGGCCAACAAAGTTTCAAAAGTCGACGGGTTCGCTGCAGGCCCCTCGGCGGCTTTGAAGATCACAAAAAACTCGTTGCCCTCTACGCCACGGCGGAGCGCCCGCTGGTAGCCGATCAGCGCGCCATAACGCTCGCAGAGTTCGCGGCAAATATACAGGCCCAATCCGCTGGAGCGACTTTCAGACGAAAAGAAGGGTTCGAACAAATGGGCCTGAACGGTCTTTTCCAGCGGCGCACCATCACTCCAGACCGACAGCCGCGCCGGCCCGCTACTGCCCACAATCTGGGTCGCGACTTCGATGGCGCCAGGGTTCTGGCTGGCATAGCGCAAGGCGTTGTCCAGCAGATTGACCATCAGGCGTCTTAAGTGGTCGGGATCGAAAGCCACCAGCGCCCTGCCGACCCCGGGGGCAAGCGGGGCAAGCTGCTTGCAAGCATTCTGCCGCGCCCAGTCAGACATGATGCGGATCACCACTTCGTCCAGCACCAGGGCTCTGCCTGACTGCTCGGCGCTGGATACCTGAACCCGAGAAATATTGAGGATCTCATCGACAATCTTGGCCAGGCGCAGGGCATTTTGCCGCACCATGCCGGTGAGTTGTCGATGGCGCGGCTGTTGCATCTCTTCTTCAAGCAAGGCGTTAGCCTGCGAAATGGCCGCCAGCGGGTTCCGGATTTCATGCGCGACGGCAGCGGACATTCGCCCCATGGCCGCCATTTTTTCGGTTCGCACGCGTGCCTCCATT
>JANMBW010000322.1:0-4221 GCA_031360565.1 Polaromonas sp. | reverse complement strand
GGATCACTTCCTTGGCAAAACTCGGGAACTGGCTTAAAAACACCGCACCAAAAAACCACATCCAGCTGATACCCAGCATGGACCGGAAAACCACGATGTTGGTATGTGCCAATTTCAGGTTTCGCCAGGTTTCGGTGACTGGATTCCAGTTGATTTTCAGATCAGGGTCGGTGGCGGGTGCCAGCGGGATGAACTGCGAGACGGCCCGGCCCGCCAGGGCCAGCAGCACGCAGGCCATGGCCACATAGTCGGGTCCAACCTGGGGAATGGCCACCATCAGGCCGCCGGCAATATTGCCCAGCAAAATGGCCACAAAAGTGCCCATCTCGACCATGCCGTTACCGCCTGTCAGTTCGCGCTCGTTGAGTGCCTGGGGCAGATAGGCAAACTTGACCGGCCCGAACACAGTTGAGTGCAAGCCCATCAAAAACGTGCAGCCCAGCAAGACCGGCACTTGCCAATCGGACCCGCGACTCATGAAACCCAGTGCAGCGACCAGCATGATCACGACTTCAAGGTTTTTGACGAAGCGAATGACGCGGGTTTTTTCAAATTTGTCAGTCAACTGTCCGCTGGTCGCCGAGAACAGCAAAAAAGGCAGGATGAACAGGGCACCAATTACCAGCCCCGCCATGGCCGGCGGTAACCAGGCCACACCGAGCTGGTAGGTCACCATCACGGTGAAGGCAAACTTGAACAAATTGTCGTTGGCGGCACCCGAGAACTGGGTCCAGAAAAAGGGTGCAAAACGCCGTTGCCTCAAGAGGGCGAATTGGTTGGGAGGGTCTGAATGCGCCGTTTTGGGCAAGTCCGACTCAGGCGTCGCCGTGTCATCAGGCATGCGCATCCCTTGTCAATCTGGCACAGGCCGGGGTCACGGTCTGGGAAAGACTCAATTGGGTGCGGTGAACACCGTCAGCACGCCGGTGTAGCCATACAAATGATGGCGCGCGATTTCACCACCCGCGAAAAACCCCACCAGCGGCACATCGCCCAACGCGCGGCGCACGATCTGCAACTCGGCACTTGGGGCGCCAAAGTGCGGACCGCCACGTCCGGAACAACTGACATACACCGCACCGGCAATGTGCCGGGCCGGATGCGGTGCCGCATCAGGCTGCAGGCCGTTCAGCGCAGTGGCCACTTCAAGGGTGACTTCTTCAGGTTCCAGTTCTTCTCGGATTTCGGCGCAGACACGAATCAGGTCGGCACGCGCCGCATCCCGATTGCGCTCGCAAAATGCCAGCGTCATACCCAGGCTGGGCGCATCGGTAATGGCAATGCCCTTGCGTGCCGGATCCAGCCCGATCAGGTGCCTGACCACCACTTCGGCACCAAACTGCCCGGCCTTGCGGGCCAGCGGACCAGGCCTATCGTTCAGCACATCTTCGGGGTTGCTCAAGCCGACCAGGGTGTTGCGAACTTTAGCCAGGGCATCGCGCGGCTGGTCCAGCGTCACCCCGAGGTCCGCCAGCATGACATCAAGGGCGGGCTGGCCGTCGAGTTCGGTCACCACATTGCCATCGCAGGCGGTGATCTGGTGGTTGGCGGACACCGGCTGGCAGCCTTGCGTCACACGCGACATCAGCGCCGCGCCCTGACCAAAAGCCACGCCGCTCAATCCGCCGCTGAAGACGCCACCCGCCGCGCCCTGACCGCTGACGTTGCCGTGACCACTGAGCGCAAACTGCACCGTGCTGGACCGGCTGGAGGCCAGGCCGCCAAAGACATAACCACTGTCGGTTCGCTGCGCCATCTCGCGGATCAATTCGGCGACATCGGGCGTGCCGGAATCGGCATGCACCAGCGCGGTATGGGCCGTGAACCGCCCGGAGCTGGCTGGCGGCAAAGGCGACACGCCCGAAAACACCCGGTACTGATCGTGCGGCAGTTCGCACAGCATCACCGCGAGCGCCGGTTCATCAAAATATTCGACGTTGTTCGATGCGATGCCGACGCCAACCGTACCGCTCCAGTCCGTCACTTCGGGCAGTTCTGCGCTCAGGTGGTCCAGGATGTCCTGCGCCATGCCGGCATAGTGGTCGGTGATGTAAAGCAGGCCCAGGGTCGGCGCGCGGGCGTAACCGGGCAACGCAATGTGGGCGCGCAGTTGCGCCAGCACCAGGGCTGCCGCCATCGGCCACTGGGGATGGGTCGCGTGACCGTATGGGAAAAGCTTCATGGCTTGTGTGGGGTGATCAAAGCGCAGATTGTCTGCCGACAGCATCACCCCTGCCCGGGGCAAGCTCTATCGAGTCGATTTTCGGGCGGCTTTACCTGCCGGGACGGCGGCCTTTCGGGCAGGTGCTTTAGCTTTGGCAGTCTTGGGGCTGGACCCCGGTGCAGCTTTAACCGAAGCCGTCGATTTTGCGGCCCGTGGCGTGGGCCAGGCCTGACTGCTGCGCAGCGCGTTGTTCATGATGGCCTGGGTGCTGCCCTTCATGGTCGCGCCAGCGCTTTCTGCCATGCCCTTGGCCATGTTGGCGGCTGACTTCATGGCGTCCTGGGCCAGGCCGCTGGCACCAGGGTGGTCTGTGCTGGGGCTGGTCTTTCGGCCGGACTCTTTCATGGCGTCGGCCGCGATGGTCTGAAATTGCTGGGTCAGTGCACCCCACCACTGCATCGGGTCCACCACCCCGCCGGCTGCAGGCGCACCGGCGGGCCTGGCCGGGTCTGCCGCTCTGGCCTTGGGTGATTTGGCCTGAACGGGTGCGGGCTCTTCAGCCGCTTCAGGCTCGACTGCCTCTTCAGCCGCCTCCTGCTCTTTGGCCGCCTTGCTGGCTTGAAAGGTAGACGGCGGAATCTCCAGTCCGGAAAAGGTATGGGCCTTGCCCGTCGCAGTTGCCGGGGCAGGCTCAGCACTGTCGGCAGGTTTGATCTTGAAAGCGTTGGCCATCTCGCCCATGTTGAAATTCATGCCCTTGAGCGTCGCCAGGGTCATTTTTTGCACCTCCAGGGCCTGAATCGTCGCCTTCAGTGCCATCGCATTCTGATCCAGCCAGAATTGAACCGCCTTAAGCTCCTGGATGCGTTTGTCCAGGTCCTCCACATTCAAGGTCGGCGCGACCCAATTACCCAGGCTGGGCGTTTGCGCGGTGCTTTGCGCCGAGTTGGCAGCAGCCTGTTTGGTCAGGTTCTGCAAAAAATCGAAGCCGGGCACAAATTTTCCAAAATCAGGAAAAGAAGGGGTGTCTGCGCTCATATTTGTCTCCTGCCAGGGGATGTTGTGGTTGTGGAAATCCAGTCTCACCTTTATTGTGCAGCGTCATGGGCACACGTCAACCCATTTCTGTCGCGCCCGCCACACACGTCCCACCGGGCGGGTCCGTTCGCGCCCTGCGCCGACAACCGCCTCCCAAGCCGCCTGATAGATAAAACTGGCCTTTAGCCATCGTAAATACTGACTAACATGCTATAACTTAAATAGCATTGACGAGCCTCCACATTCCCGGGTCGGCTCACCGCAGGGGCGTGCTGCTAAGCTTGCGGCCATGAAGAGTCTGTTTCATTTTTCCTTCCATGTGACCGATCTTGAGGTCGCCCGCCAGTTCTATGGCGGCGTACTCGGCTGCACTGAAGGACGCAGCACAGACACCTGGGTGGACTTTGATTTTTTCGGCCACCAGATCTCCCTTCATCTGGGCCAGCCCTTCAAGACCGAACGCACTGGCCAGGTCGGCGACACCCTGGTGCCCATGCCGCACTTCGGACTGGTCCTGGCACTGCCCGACTGGCAGGCCATGGCCGAACGCCTGCAGGCCGCCCAGACTGACTTTGTGATGGCGCCTCAGTTGCGTTTTGCAGGCCAGCCCGGCGAGCAATGGACCATGTTTTTTTGTGACCCCTTCGGTAACCCGTTGGAAATCAAAGGGTTCAAGTCGCTCGAAACGCTTTATTCGGCCTGAGGCCACCCGGACAGAACCAGTCGGCTGCCGTCAGGGAAATGGCGCAATTTTCTGGTCGATCGCGCCAAACACCGACTGGCCGTCCTTGCCCTTGACCTCGATGCGGATGGTGTCGCCAAACTTCATGAATTCCGTCTGGGGCGCCCCGTCTTCAATGGTTTCCATCGCCCGCTTTTCGGCAATGCAACTGTAGCCGTGGCTCCAGTCCCGGTTGCTCACGGTACCCGAGCCCAACACGCTGCCGGCGCGCACAGGGCGGGTTTTGCAGAGGTGGGCGATCAGCTGGCCAAAGTCAAAGTGCATGTCGGGTCCGGCC
>JANMBW010000286.1:0-9384 GCA_031360565.1 Polaromonas sp. | reverse complement strand
GAACCCGGCGGCTGGTGCTTCGAGGCGCCGGCGAACCTGTCTCTTTTGAAAGCCGCCGAGCAAGCCGACCCAACCGGCCAGACTGGTCTGCAGCTGCCGAGCTCGTGCCGAAACGGCACCTGCCGCAGCTGTTTGTGCCAGCTCCTCAGCGGCGCGGTGGTCTACCAGATCGAGTGGCCAGGACTGAGTGCGGAAGAAAAGCAGTCCGGTTTGATCCTGCCCTGCGTGGCTTTTCCGGCGTCCGATGTGGTGTTGGCGCTCCCTTTTTGAGAGCAGAGCGCGAAACGGCGTCAGGGGCCCAGGCGGTCACGCTGTGCCAGCGAAGGAAACCACTTGAGCCAGAGCGCGGCCACCACAAGCGTCCCGATACCGCCCGCGACAACCGACCCCAGCGGACCCAGCCAGGCAGCGGTCGCGCCAGACTCGAACTCGCCGAGCTGATTGGACGCGCCAATGAAGACGGAATTGACAGCACTGACGCGACCACGCATGTCGTCTGGGGTTTCCAGCTGGACCAGCGTTTGCCGCACCACCACACTGACCATGTCGGCCCCACCGGAGATCGCCAGCACCAGCATCGACAGCACAAAATGGGTAGACAGGCCAAACACCACCATACACACGCCATACAGCGCCACCGCTGCCAGCATGGTGTGGCCTACCCGCCGGCACAACGGCCAGCGCGTGAGTACCACCGAAGTCAGCAGAGCGCCAACAGCCGGCGCGGCGCGCAGCAAGCCCAAGCCCCAAGGACCCACATGCAAAATATCTTTGGCAAACATGGGCAGCAGGGCCGTAGCGCCACCCAGCAGCACGGCAAACAAATCGAGTGACACCGCACCGAGCAGCGCCTTGCGTCGCCAGACAAATTCGGCCCCCGCGAGCAGGCTGCGTATCGAAATTGGCTCGCGCGGCGGCGGCAGGTGCGCATAGCGAACCAGCAAGACCAGCATGCAACCCAGCACAAACAAAAAAACGCAGGTGGCGTACACCGCCGCCGTTCCCGCGACAAAAATAATGCCGCCGAGGGCTGGCCCACCAATGACGGCAGCCTGCATGCCCGCCGAACTGAAGGCCATGGCGCGTGGCAGCATGGCGCCGGGTACCAGGCCGGGCACGAGCGCCTGCTGGGCTGGCATTTGAAAGGCACGGGTGGCACCCAGCACCAATGACACAGACAGAAGCAGCTCACGCGACGCCCAGCTGCCTGAGGAACTGGACAGGCTCCAGCCCAGTGTCGCCGCGACAAGAATCATGGCTACCCCTGCCTGTGCAATCAGGCACACCGCCACAATCCGGCCCCTATGCACCCGGTCTGCCACATGACCGGCCACCAGCGTCAACAGCAGCGCCGGCACGAACTGATACAGACCGACCAGACCCAAATCCCAGGCGCTGGCGGTCAGCTCATACATCTGCCAGCCCACAGCGACCATCAACATCTGGTTGCCGGTGGTACCAAAAAGGCGCGCAAACCACATGCGCATGAACGCATGTTGATGAGTCAAATCTGTGAAGCTGGGGCGGGTCATCGACGCTCGAGCTTAACAGTGGTGCTCGCTGGGTAAGTCCTGTCCGCCCTGGCCAGTTTGTCAAGATACTATGATAGTTATAGCAAGCCGCTAGTCTATTCATTGGGCTCGGACCGATTTTTAATTCAAGCGAGGCTGGCGCTGGCCCGGCCAGCATTTCCGGAGCAGCCGATCCCGCGGGCCGCCAGCGAGCCGGTTAATAATGGCGAGACCACATCAACAACACGCATACGGCCGATAGCGCGTGCAACCGAAGGAGTTTCATGCAACGCATCGTTATTGTTGGAGGAGGCGCAGGCGGTCTGGCGCTGGCGACCCAATTGGGCAAACGCCTGGGTAAAAAAAAGCTGGCCGAGATCACGCTGGTGGATGCCGCCCGCACCCACGTGTGGAAGCCCTTGCTGCATCAAATGGCGGCAGGCAGCTTTGATACCCACGCCGAAGAAATTGAATACCTGGCCCAAGCCCGCTGGAACCATTTCAAGTTTCGACTGGGTCGACTGATAGGCGTAGACCGGGCCCGAAAAACGCTGCAGCTGGCCGCCAGCCACGACTCGGCAGGCCGGGAGATCACGCCCGCGCAGCAACTCGATTACGACACGCTGGTGATAGCAGTCGGTAGCCAGACCAACGACTTTGGCACGCTGGGTGCGGCCGAACACAGCATCAAGCTGGACAGCCCGCAAGCGGCCCGACACTTCAATGACCGCTTGATCAACGCCTGCATTCGCGCCCAGACTGTGCCGCGCACGGCAGGCAGCGGACTGCTGAGCGTGGCCATCGTCGGCGGCGGTGCCACCGGCGTCGAACTTGCCGCCGAACTGCATGCGGCGGCGCGGGTGCTGGGCAATTACGGCTTTGACCACATCAACCCGGAAAAAGACCTGAAAATTGTGCTGGTCGAGGCAGGTCCCCGGCTACTGGCTCAGCTGCCGGAGCGGCTGGGCGAGTCGGCATTGCGCGAGCTGCGCAAATTGGCAATCGACGTGCACATCAACGAAAAGGTGGTTGAAGTCACCGCCGACAACCTGAAAATGGCCAGCGGCAAGGTCATCGCATCGACCATCACCGTCTGGGCTGCAGGCGTCATAGCCCCTGATTTCCTGAAAATGCTGGGCGGCGGATCCGACGGCGCAAACCGGCTGGAAACCAGCAAGCTCAATCAGCTGGTGGTCAATGGCAATCTGCAGAGCACGCTTGACGGCAGCATTTATGCCTTCGGCGACTGTGCCGCCTGCCAGCAGGCCGACGGCACCTGGGTACCGCCCAGAGCGCAGGCCGCCTACCAGCAGGCAATGTATCTGGCACGGGCCCTGCCGCTGCTCATCGAGGGCAAAGCGGTAGCGCCATTTGTCTATACCGACCAGGGCTCGCTGGTTTCCTTGGCGGAATATTCGTCCGTCGGAAGCCTGATGGGCAGCTTGACACAGGGTAGCTTTTTCATTGAAGGCCAGATCGCCAGGCTGATGTATTGGGGCCTGCACAAACAGCATCAGCTGGCCCTCGGCGGTCTGAAGAAAACCGCACTGATTACCCTTTCAGAACTGATTGACCGAACGCACCGGCCCCGCATAAAGTTACATTAATCGTCACACTTATTCATCACAGGAGAAACCCATGGCAAAAGGTCAACAGAACAGCGGGAAGATGGTCAAAAAACCCAAAAAAGACACGTCTCCACCCAAGACCGTGTCACCCGACGCCGTCCGTCCCACCATCGTGACCCAGGTACCTTTGCGCGGCAAGCTGAAAAACAAATAGGCACTCGATGGTTGCCGACCCACTGGTCCCCGAACGCGCTGCCCCGACTCAGGTCGGCAACCCCTTGCACGGCGTGACCCTGGAGGCCATGGTGACGGCGCTGGCCTCGCATTTCGGTTGGGAGGAACTCGGTCAGCGGGTGCCGATTCGCTGCTTTCAAAGTGAGCCCAGTGTGAAGTCCAGTCTGAAGTTTTTGCGCAAAACGCCCTGGGCGCGCGAGAAAGTTGAAAGCCTTTACCTCTTCATGCTGCGCGAGCGCAAGCGGGCCGCGCCGACGGTGCACAATTTCCCGCCACCGCGTGACTGATGCCGACGCAGGCATTCACACCGTTTATGCGGATAACGACCTGCTGGTGCTAAACAAGCCGGCTGGCCTGCTGTCGGTGCCGGGACGTGGCGAGGACAAGCAGGACTGCCTGAGCCGCAGAGTGCAACAACTCTACCCCGACGCGTTGGTGGTTCACCGCCTCGACATGGCGACTTCCGGACTCCTGCTGATGGCGCGAGGAAGCACCATGCAGGCCTCGCTCAACCGCTTGTTTGCATGCCGAGCCGTGCACAAACGCTATGTGGCGGTGGTGGAAGGCGACCTGCACGCAAATCAATCGGTGCCGGCGGACCGCGAAGGCTGGCACCTGATTGATCTGCCCATCGCCATCGACTGGCCACGGCGCCCGCTACGCACTGTCAACATATCGTGCGGCAAGCCAAGTCAGACCCGCTGGCGCTGGGTGTGTTGCTATCCAAACTTGAATGCCACGCGGATAGAGCTGGAGCCTGTCACCGGTCGCTCTCACCAACTACGGGTACACCTGCAGGCCCTGGGTCATCCCATCCTGGGCGACGGCCTCTACGCACCAGGGTCGGTACAAGCCAAAGCCCCACGACTGTTGCTGCACGCGGCTGTGCTGGCATTTGTCCACCCGCTCAACCAGCAGCCACTCAAATTTGAATGTTCAGCAGATTTTTAAGACTGGCAAAGCCGATCATTCGGGTTTGATGTTGGCCGACTTGGCCAATTGGGCGTAGCGAGCCAGATCCAGCTTGATGAGCCGGGCCAAATCAGCGCCGTTGCCTGCGAAGGGCTCAACCCCTGCGTTGGACAGGCTTTCCTTGATCGCCGGCTCGGCCAGTACAGTTTGAACATCGGCATAAATTCGCGCTACCACGTCAGACGGCATTTTGGCCGGACCCATCAAGGCATACCAGATCGAAATATCCAATGGTTTGAGGCCCTGCTCTTCAAAAGTTGGCGCTTGCGGCAGCAAGCCATAGCGAGTGGCCGTCGACACCCCGACGCTCATGAGCTTGCCAGTCTTGATATGAGGCGCCGCTAAATTTGCGCTGAGAATCGCCAGAGGTACCTGTCCTCCCACAACATCCGTCAGGGCCGGTGCGCAACCTTTGTAGCCCACATGGGTGGCACTCACGCCTGCTTTTTGTTTGACCAGCTCCATTACGAAATGCTGGGGCGTTCCAACACCGCATGAGCCGTAACTCAAGGCGGTCGGATTGACTTTGGCGTAATCGACCAGATCCTTGAGCGACTTGATATTGGCCCCCTGGTGGGCGACCAGGGCAATCGGCGTGAGACCCAAAAGCATAATCGGCGTCAGGTCTTTTTCAGGGTCGTAATTGAGCTTGCCGTTGACCGCCGGGTTGACCACCATGGTGCTGTTTTGGAGCAGCAGCGTGTAGCCATCTGCCGGCGACCTGACCACCGCTTCGGTGCCGATATTGCCCGATGCGCCGGCACGATTTTCCACAGCGATGCCCTGGCCCCATAGGGTTTGCAAGCGCGCGCTGATCTGACGCGCCAGCACATCAGAGCCGCCGCCAGTACCGTATGGCACGATCAGCCGGACGGCGCGCGTGGGATAGGTGTCGGCAGCGGCCGGGGTAGTGGCCAGGCCGGTAGCAACAACAAGGCCAGCCCAAACCGATAGCTTGAAAAGCGTCATGCCAGTCTCCGGTTAAATCAAAAGGGTTCAGGCCAACGCCTCGACGCGACCGCGCCACAGATCCCAGGCGCGCACGACCTGGCCTTCTGTGGTGGCAGCAGCCAGCGCGGCTTCTTCTTCATTGAGAAAATTGACGGGCCCGAGCGCCGCCGCCTGGATTTGCAGCTTGGCGTTGACCTCGGCATAAATGGCCCGGTACACGGCGAGCTCGATAGACGGCGCAGTGGTGGTCGAACCATGACCGCGCATCAGCACACAGTTGTGCTGGCCCAAAGACTGTGCGAGTGCTTTGCCCAGACCGGTATCGCGAATCAACATGTCGGTGTTGCCACCCGCATCGCGAATTTCAAACAAGGCCGAGCCACTTCCGAGAAAACCACTCATATGAAAAATGGGGCGCAGGCGTTGCCCCGTCGCGCCAAACGGAATCACGCTAGGCGAGTGGCTGTGTACCACCGACATGACGTCTGGTCGGGCCCGATAAATTTCACTGTGAATAAAGCGTTCGAGGTAGGAGCGCTGGGTTGAAGGTTCTGCCAGATCACCGTTGAAATCATAGGCAAAAATATCCTCCGGTCGGACCAGACCCGGAGCACGGTTGCAGGACAACAAAAAGTGCTCTGGAGATTTATCGTGGCGCACGCTGATATGGCCAAAACCATCCACCACGCCCTGGTCATAAAGAATGCGGTTGGCGGTCGAAAGTTTTTCAAGCAGCGCGGGATCCGCCTTCGGCAAAGTCATGAAGTCTCCTGATGAAAGAAAGTTCTGGGCGGGTGCATTTTAATAAGCAGGCGACACCGCTCAAGCCTCGATTTTCACGCCTTTCCAGAACGCGACATGGCCTTTGATGTTCTCAGCCTCGGGCTTGGGATTGGGGTAATACCACACCGCATCGGTGTTCATCTCACCATTGACCAGCAGCGAGTAGTAGCTGGCCTGCCCCTTCCAACTGCACATGGTGTGGTGATTGCTAAACGTCACGTAATCGCGATTGAGCGAGCTGTCAGGGAAATAGTGATTACCTTCAAGGACCACCGTGTCATCGCTCTGCGCAATCACTGCGCCATTCCAGATTGCTTTCATGGGTTTTATTCCGAAGTGAGGTTGGTTGTCATGACATGCTACGCCTCATCCGGGCGCGTCACGGCGGACACGGGATGGAAGTCTTTGCAACGATGCTCAATGAGGCATAAAAAAAGGCCAGTGGTGACACTGGCCCGGAGCAGGTTGACATGTACGGACGCAAGCTAATCCTTGTGCTTGCCATGGTGCTTGTCTTTGTCCTTACCCTTGCCGTAATGCTTGTCATCTCGATCATCATCTCGCCCGCGGCGGCGCTCGAAGTCGTCATCGCCCGCCACCCTGACGAAATAAACCGGCTGCCCACAGGCGTTGTACTTGGCACAGTGCTTGGACCATTTTTTGGCGTGCCCGGGTGGGACATGCAGGTAAAGCGGTTGCTGAACTGCAACCGGCGTGCGATACACCACTATCGGCTGGGCATAAATCAGCGGCGGTGGCGGTGCATTGCCAATGTCGATGCGGCCGTACACGCCAGGTGCCAGAGCCCCCTGCACCGTCGCATTGGCATACGGCGTTGTAGCCTGCGCAAGGCCTGCAGACAGCGCAACCAGCGCGACAAAACTGCTGAGTATTAATTTTTTAGTCATCGCTTATTTTTAAAAAGTTAAATCAAACCGAGAGACATTGACTTGATGCCTGTTTTTACCAAATGCGCTGCTGCCCTTTGTGTAGCGCAAGCACAAATTTGTAAAAAACAGCTACGCAAACGCCCTGGACAATATGAGCCTAAACGCCGCCCTGCGGATGCGTCGGATCTATCCACAACACACTGGCCGGTTTTTCAGCCGGTTCAATATCCAGATTGACCGCCACCGCTTCCCCATCACTGCGACACAACACGCATTCCAGCAGTTCGGTGGCGCTGGCGTTGATCTCCTGATGCGGGACATACGGCGGTACATAAATAAAATCGCCCGGCCCGGCCTCGGCAGTGAACTCAAGATGGTCACCCCATCGCATGCGGGCCCGGCCATTGACAATGTAAATAACGCTTTCCAGGGGACCGTGGTGGTGCGCACCGGTTTTGGCACCCGCATGAATGCTCACCGTGCCGGCCCAGAGTTTTTGCGCTCCAACCCGCGCAAAATTAATGGCCGCTTTGCGATCCATGCCGGGGGTCTGCGCGGTGTTGGGATCGAGCTGCTGCGCACCAATCACCCGCACGCCGTCATGCTTCCAGGCAGGCTCGCCCGGGTGAGGTAAAAATTCAGAGGGCTGCCCGGTTGTGGTCATCGCGTCACCTCGCTAGATTGGCGTTCAATTGCTTGTGTGCAGCTTAACGGTAGCGCTCACGCGCGAGCGCTGCACCCTTACCCAGCGCTTCCAGTTTCTTAAGAGCGATCTCCCTGTCCATCGGCGCCAGGCCGCAGTTGGTGCAAGGCAGCAGCCGGGCTTTGGGCACATACTGCAGCGCCATACCAATGGTGTCGGCGATTTGTTCGGGCGTTTCAATCACCTCACTGGCCACGTCGATCACGCCAACCATCACGTCCTTGCCTTCCAGCAGGGCCATCAGGTGTGGCGGCACATGCGAGTGGTAGCACTCCAGACTAACCTGCTTGATGCTGCTTCTGGCCAGCGCGGGTAAGACCTGTTCGTACTGGCGCCACTCCTCGCCCAGAGTTTCCTTCCAGTCGTCGTTGGCCTTGATGCCATAGCCATAGCAAATATGCACGGCGGTTGTGCAGGTCAGGCCTTGCACCGCGCGCTCCAGCGCCTTCACGCCCCAGTCTGCTGCTTCTTTCATGTACACATTGAAAGCCGGTTCATCGAACTGAATAATGTCCACTCCGTCAGCTTGCAGGGCCAGCGCTTCCTGATTGAGTAATTCAGCAAAGACCATAGCCATCTTGACCCGGTCTCCGTAGAACTGGTCAGAGACCGTATCCACAATGGTCATGGGGCCAGGCAGCGTGAACTTGATTTTTTTCGCGGTGTGGGCACGCAGCAGCTGCGCTTCCGTAGCGTGTACCCGGCCCTTCAATCTGAGCGTTGAAACCACCTGCGGCACCATCGCGTCATAGCGGTTATCGCGTATGCCCATCTTGACCTTGTGATCAAAGTCGATGCCTTCGACCTGCTCAAGAAAGCCATGCACAAAGTGCTGGCGTGACTGCTCACCATCACCGATCACGTCCAGGCCGGCGTCTTCTTGTGCCTTGATCCAAAGCAGAGTGGCATCTGCCTTGGCTTGGGCCAGGTCTTTTCCTTGCGCCTTCCACTGCGGCCAGAGCTTGTGGGTTTCCGACAGCCAGGCGGGTTTGGGCAGGCTTCCTGCGAGGGTGGCACTAAAGAGGGGAGTGGTCATGGATGTTTCTCGTATGATTTTTCAGTTATCTCAATTTATGTCAGCGGCTTACAAAAACTCATGGGCCAGCAGTTCATAGGATCGCCTCTGGACCGCTGGGTCATGAGCCCAGGTAATCACCACCAACTCTTCAACGCCAAACTCACTGGCAAGCGTTCTCAGTTTAGCGGCCACCTGTGGCCCATTGCCCACCAGCGCCCCAGCCCTGAGCCTGTCTGACTCAACTTTCTCAGACACGCTGAAAGGCCGTTGCGCCACTTCAGCCGGCGAGGCGAGGGGGCCAAGCAGCCCAAGGTTTCGGTCCAGCTTCCAGCGCTCGCGCGCCGAGAAATGCAGCCATGCCTCGGCCTCGGAGTCTGCGGCCAGTGCCCACACGCACAACACGGCTTCGGGTCGGGGGTGCCGGCTACTGGGACGGTAGCGCTTGCGGTACAGGTCCATCGCCTGCTGCGCGCCCCGACCATCGGTGATGAACCACGCAAACGCGTAGGGCAAACCAAAGTGGGCGGCCAGTTGGGCACCGTAGTCAGAGCTGCCCAGCATCCACACCGCCGGACTGCTCGGCCCTGCCGGATTGGCGGTCACACCATGGCCTGGGTGACCTTCTGGCAAATCACACCCCGACACCCACGCCTGCAACTCCCGCACCTGTATCGGAAAATCGTCTTCGCCCTGGGGAAAGCTGGCCCGTAGAAGCTGCGCTGTGCGCAGATCGGAGCCGGGCGCACGGCCTACG
>JANMBW010000170.1:0-1558 GCA_031360565.1 Polaromonas sp. | reverse complement strand
TATCAACCCCTCGCGTGCCGCGGCCAGATAAATCTGCCGTGAGGCCGGCGTGACGATCATGCGAACCCCTTTGGCGAGCCGCTTGCCTTTGAGGATGGCGGCGGCCTGGCGGATGTCGTCGAGCCGCCCGTTGGTGCAGGTGCCGATCAGGGCGAAGTTGATTTTCTGGCCGGTCACGTTGGCGGCGGCCACCACGTCATCGACTGCGTGCTTGCGTGCCACCTGCGGCGCCAGTCCCGACACATCGATGCGGATGCGCTCGGCGTACAGCGCACCGGCATCGGCACACACCGGCTGCGGTGGGCGCGCCCCATGCGCCGCCAACCAGGCCAGCGTCTTGTGGTCGGCTTCGAGCAGGGCGGCCTTGGCGCCCAGCTCGGCGGCGTGGTTAGCCAGCGTCATGCGGTCGTCGATTTCCATCGCGCCAACGGCGGAGCCGACATATTCGATGGCACGGTAATTCAAACCCTCCGCGCCGAACCGGCCCAGCATGTAGAGCGTCAGGTCTTTCGCCCAGACACCCGGTTGCAGCCGGCCGTCCAGATCCACCCGGACCGATTCGGGCACGCGCAGCCAGACCTTGCCGGTGGCCATGACCGCGCTGACGTCGGTGCCCTCAATGCCAGTGCCGAAGGCGTTGAAAGCGCCATAGGTCACCGAATGGGTGTCGGTGCCGACGATCAGGTCGCCACAGGTGAGGTGGCCACCTTCGGGCAACACCTGGTGGCAGATGCCGTCACCGATGTCGTACAGCACGCTGCCATGCTCGGCAGCAAAATTTCGCATCGCCGTGTGTCCCTGCGCGGCCTCCAGCGTCGGCGGCGGCGAGTAATGGTCGAGCACCCACGCCGTCTTGCTCGCGAAAGGCAGGGTTTTGGCGCCCATCTTGCCGACCATTCGGATCGCATTGGGCGCGCGTGCGTCGTGGACCATCGCAAAGTCGACCTTGGCAACAACGATGTCGCCCGCCCGCACCTGCGCCAGCCCGGCGTGGCTGGCGAGTATTTTTTCTGCCATGGTTGCGCTCATGGCTTCACTCGCCTTTCAGTCCGGCCTTGCGCACCACCGCGCCCCACTTGTCGAATTCGCTGCGGATAAAGCGCGTGGCCTCCTCGGGGCTCGATGGCGCCGGGTCAAGTCCGAGCTTGCGCAGCTGGGCCACCACGCCCGCATCGCTCAGCGCGGCCACGATGGCGGCATGGAGCTTGCGCACCACGTCTGGCGTAGTGCGCGGCGGAGCCACAAAGGCGTACCAGTTGGTGGCCTCAAAACCCGAATAGCCGGACTCGGCGACGGTCGGTACCTGAGGCAGGACCTCCAGGCGATTGCTGCCGGTGACGGCCAACGGCCGCAGCTTGCCGGTCTGGATGAACTGAAGCGCGTCGGTAGGGCTGGAGAAAATGGATGGGAGCACGCCGCCCAGCAAGTCGTTCATGGCCGGTGCGCCGCCCCGGTAGGCGACATGCTGGTTGTTCAGCCCGGCTGCCACCTTGAGCAACTCGCCGGCGAGATGGCCGCTGCTGCCAATACCGGAAGAGCCGAAGGACATTTTCGACTG
>JANMBW010000169.1:0-2357 GCA_031360565.1 Polaromonas sp. | reverse complement strand
GGTGCAAACGCCATCGAGCATGCTGGAAGTCACCAGCTCTGAAGTGACTGTGCGGCCTGCATCATGCCGGGACGGTCAGGCGCCATGCTGAGATCGTTGGTCGTCATGCTGCTGCTGGCGAACGCCGGCTACCTGGCCTGGTCGAAGGGTTGGCTGGCCAGCTACGGCCTTGCGCCAGCCAGCCAATCCGAGCCTCAGCGCTTGACGCAGCAATTGCGACCAGAAGCGCTGCGCATTCTGAGCCCGCTGGAAGCACGTCAGCTGGACCCTAGCAGCACGCCTGAGATGGGTCCAGAGGCTACCCCGGGCACATCCGCCCGTGCCCAGGCTGCTACCGAATGCCTGCAGGCAGGTCTGTTCAATGAAGAACAGACTGCCGCGCTGCGAAGCCGACTTCAAAGCGCACTGCCCCCCGGCAGCTGGCTTCTGGAGAGCAGCAACCAGCCCGGCCAGTGGATGGTTTACATGGGGAAATACAGCGGATTGGATGCACTGGCCAAAAAGCGCAGCGAACTGCGTCAGCTCGGCGTGGCGTTCGAACCGGTGAACAACCCCTCGCTGGAGCCGGGTCTGTCGCTGGGAAGCTTTCCCTCACGCAGTGAAGCCGACAGCGCTCTTGCACGCATTGCCAAAAACGGCGTTAGAACCGCCAAAGTGATTTCGTCTCAGCAGGAATTGCGTGGCCAGAGACTCAAGCTGCCAGCAATCGACGCCAACCTGCGAGCCCAGCTTGACGCCATCAAGCCCTTACTGGCAGGCAAGACCCTGCAGAAATGCAGGTGAGCTCGCTCAGTCTTTCACTCTCAACCCCAGACACCATGAAAATTGAAAAAAATACCGCCGTCACCCTTCGATTCAAAGTGTCAAGTATTGAAGGCAAGCGCATCGAGGAAAGCCAGGACCCAACGGTTTACTTGCATGGTGGCTATGGCAACACCCTGCCAAAACTTGAAGAGGCACTGGAGGGCCAGGAGCCGGGATACCAAGTCAGCCTGCAGTTGCCAGCCGAGGACGCCTTTGGATTGCGTGACGAGAGCCTGCTTCGGTCCTTGCCCAAAAAGCAATTTCCGCCCGGTGTGAAAGTCGGCGGTCAGCTCGAGGGCCACAGCGATGACGGTCGGGTGCAGGTTTTTAACGTGGTCAAGATCAAGGGCGACACGGTCCTGCTCGACGGCAACCATCCGCTGGCCGGCCAGGCCTTGCGCTTCGACGTGAAAGTGCTGGAGGTGCGTGCGGCCTCTGAAGAGGAAATAGCCCATCAACATGTGCACGGCCTGCACGGGCATCACCATTAACGCAACCCAGCCAGCAGTCGCCAGCATGAAGGCGTCCCCATCCTTGTGGGTCATGCTGCTGGCGCTGACCACCGCATTTGCCCTGAGTCAGGCCTGGCGTACGGTGGCGGCCATCATGGCGGCACCGCTGCAGGCAGATTTCCAGCTCAGCGCGCAGGCTCTCGGGATTTTTGCCGGAGCGTTCCATTTTGCGTTTGGTGCCATGCAATTGTTTATTGGCGTCAGCATTGACCTGCATGGTGTGCGCCGAACTGTGCTCGCGGCCTTTCCTATGGCGATCGTCGGCTCCGTGGTCTCTAGTCTGGCCAGCAGTTTCACTATGCTGGTGATCGGCCAGGTGCTGATCGGCATTGGCTGTGCACCGGCTTTCCTGGTGTGTACGGTTTTTATCGCGCGACATTTTCCCTTCGAGCGTTTTGCCGCCGTTTCGGGCATCACGCTGGGCCTGGGCGGCATTGGTATGCTGATCACGGGCACACCGCTGGCCTGGCTGATTGAGGCGACCTCCTGGCGCATGGGCTTTGCCGTTCTGGGTGGACTGGCCCTGCTCGCCTGGCTGCTGATCTGGCGCCTGGTGAACGAGCCTGCACCGACTGCCGCGCACCCCGCCGGCACAGCACCCAAAGAGTCGCTGCGCCAAGCCTTTGGCAACTTTGGCGCTCTATTTCTGCTGCCGCAAACGCTGGGCATTGTGCTGCTGTCTAGCGTCGGTTATGCGTCGTTTATCGCGCTGCGTGGCCTGTGGCTGGGCCCACTGCTGATTGAACGGCACGACTTTTCACTGGTGCAAAGCGGCAATGTAGCTGTGCTGATGTCACTTGCTTCGCTGATCGGCTCGCCGCTTTTTGGCAGGCTGGACCCCGGGCTGCTGCGGCGGCGCAGCTGGATCATCGGCTTTTCGTTTTTACGCGCAGGCCTCTTTGCCGTGTTTGCCTTCACCAGTAGTCCCTGGATTGACGTGGCGGGCCCCATCCTGATTGGTCTGCTGTCAGGCAGCCTGGTGCTGCAGTATGCCGATGTACGGGCCGCCTACCCTGCGGCTTTGACGGGCCGGGCCATGGG
>JANMBW010000234.1:0-8225 GCA_031360565.1 Polaromonas sp. | reverse complement strand
GCAGGTGGGCTGACGACTGCCGCCGCAGCGCTCACAGCATTGCCTGCTTTACCTTCGCTATCTATCCGCGCAATGACTTGCTCGGCAACCACCGTGCTGCCATCAGCTATCAGCACTTCGACCAGCACACCGGCTGAGGGCGCCGGCACCTCCAGCACGACCTTGTCGGTTTCGATGTCAATCAGGATCTCATCAATCGTGATGGCGTCGCCCACCTTCTTTTTCCATTGGAGCATGGTGGCTTCGGCCACCGACTCGGACAGTTGGGGTACTTTGACTTCTACGATAGCCATGTCAGATCTCTCTATTTCTTTCTTGGGGATGGGGATTGCGTGTCGCTCTCAAGCGCTCACTTGCTCAGCACAAAACCCTTGAGCTTGCCAAACGCGCCGTCCACCAGCGCTTTTTGTTGTTCCTGATGCAGATGCGAATAACCCACCGCAGGCGAAGCCGATGCGGCCCGGCCGGTGTAGGCGAGCTTTTGGCCGTCTGCCATGTTTTCGTGGATGTAGTGTTGAACAAAAAACCAGGCGCCCTGATTTTGCGGCTCGTCCTGGCACCACACGACGTCGCTTGCATTGGGGTACTTTTTGAGCTCCGTTGCAAACGCCTTGTGGGGGAAGGGATAGAGCTGTTCGACACGCAATATGGCCACATCGTCGAAGCCTTTTTCCTCCCGCTTTTTGACCAGGTCGTAATAAACCTTGCCAGAGCAGGCAACGACGCGCTTGACCTTGTCGGCCCGCTTGATGACCTCTTCCCGGTTCTCTGGAATCACCGTTTGAAAGCCACCCTTGATGAACTCCGAAAGCGGCGAAGCCGCATCCTTGGCACGAAGCAGCGACTTGGGAGTCATGATGACCAGAGGCTTGCGCAGATTGCGAACCATCTGGCGGCGCAGAACGTGAAAAATCTGGCTGGCTGTAGTCGGTTGCACCACCTGCATATTGGTGTCGGCCGCCAATTGCATGAAGCGTTCGAGTCTGGCCGAACTGTGCTCTGGTCCCTGCCCTTCATAGCCATGAGGAAGCATCAGGGTAATGCCGTTGACGCGACCCCATTTCACTTCCCCAGAGGCTATAAACTGGTCGATGACGACCTGAGCACCGTTGACGAAGTCACCAAACTGGGCTTCCCAGACAACCAGAGTACCCGGATCGTTGGACGCGTAGCCATACTCAAACGCCAATACCGCTTCTTCAGACAGGATGGAATCAATCACCACAAACGGGGCCTGCTTGTCGGCCACGTTTTGCAAGGGCACGTAGGTCCCGGTATCAAATTTCTCGCGATTCTGGTCGTGGATGACGGCGTGGCGGTGGGTAAAGGTTCCGCGCCCGCTGTCTTCCCCGGAGAGGCGCACTGGGTAGCCACTGGCCACCAAGGATGCGAAGGCCATGTGCTCGCCCATGCCCCAGTCCACGGGAATATCGCCGCGGCCCATGGCGGCACGGTCGTCAAATACCTTCTTGACCAGCTGGTGCGGCGTGACGCTGGCAGGAATGGTGGTGATTTTCTGGGCCAAACGCTTCCATTCGGCCATGGGAATCGCGGTGTCACCTGCGTCGGTCCACTTTTTGCCGAGGTAGGGACTCCAATCCACCGCATACTTGCTTTTGAAGTTGGTCAGAACCGGATCAAAAGTGCTTTTTCCGGCATCGAGCGCCGCGCGCGTGGCCTTGACCATGTCGTCGCCCAGGGTGTCGCCCATACCTTGAGCCGACAGCTTGTCGGCATACAGCTTGCGCGTGCCAGGGTGTTGCGCGATCTTTTTGTACATCAGTGGCTGGGTGAGCGCCGGCGTATCTTGCTCGTTATGACCCAGTTTGCGGAAGCAAATGATGTCCACCACCACGTCTTTGTGAAATTCCATACGGAAATCCAGCGCCAACTGGGTGGCCATCACCACCGCTTCAGGGTCATCACCGTTGACGTGCAGCACAGGTGCTTCAATCATCTTGACCACGTCCGTGCAATACAAGGTCGAGCGGCTGTCCCGCGGGTCGCTGGTTGTAAAGCCGATCTGGTTATTGATCACGATGTGCACGGTGCCGCCGGTGAAGTAGCCACGCGTTTCGGCCAGTGCCAGCGTTTCCATCACCACGCCCTGCCCTGCAAACGCCGCATCGCCATGCACCAGCACCGGCAAGACCTGCAGCCCCAGCGGATCAGCTCGACGGTCCATGCGCGCGCGCACCGAGCCCTCGACCACCGGATTGACGATTTCCAGATGTGACGGATTGAAGGCCAGGCTCAGGTGTACCGGCCCGCCTGGCGTGGTCACATCGGAACTGAAACCCTGGTGGTATTTCACATCGCCGCTGGGAAGATCTTCTGGCGCCGTGTGGTCAAACTCTGCAAACAGATCGGCCGGCACCTTGCCCAGGGAGTTGACCAGAACATTCAGGCGACCCCGATGGGCCATACCGATGACGATCTCCTGAACACCCACCTCACCCCCACGCTGAATGAGTTCGTCCATGCTGGCAATAAAACTCTCACCCCCCTCAAGTGAAAAACGCTTTTGCCCTACGTATTTGGTGTGCAGAAAGCGCTCCAGACCTTCGGCGGCAGACAGGCGGTCCAGGATGTGGAGCTTTTTTTCTTTGGTGAATGTGGGCTTGCTGCGAATTCCCTCCAGCTTTTGCTGCCACCAGCGCTTCTGGTTCTGGTCGGTCATGTACATGTACTCAGCACCAATTGCGCCGCAATAAGTCTCGCGCAACGCATTCATGAGCTCGCGCAGGCTCATGGTTTCCTTGCCGAAGAAGGTGTTACTGGTGTTGAACACGGTCTCCTGATCGGCATCGGTAAAGCCGTAAAAACTCGGCTCCAGCTCGGGAATTTTGTCGCGCTCTGCTCGCTTGAGTGGGTCCAGATCGGCCCATCGGGCGCCGACGTTGCGGTAAGCCGCTATCAACTGTTGTGCAGCCGTACGCTTGCGTCCCAGTTCCGAATCAGCGCTGGCAACGACGACTTTGGTCTGACCCTGCTTGGCCCGCTCTGCGAAAGCATTGATGACAGGCAGGTGCGGCACATCTTTGGTATCGCTGCCGTCGGAAGCAGGCACATTTTGCAGCGCATCGAAATACTCGCGCCAGGAATCTGTGACGCTACCGGGATTAGCCAGATAGTTTTCGTACATCTCTTCAACATATGGCGCGTTGCCGCCGAAGAGATAGGTATTGCCCTGGTAGGCGGAATAGACCGATGCATGCGCCGTCGATGGGCGTGCTGGCGACTGCGGGACTGAACTCATATGCGCTGACCTCCGTTTCCCTTTAGGAAACATTAGCTGACTACATTCGGATGTAGATGGTTGATTAACCTTCCGCGATCACGGCTGAACCGGGTAGCGGATGCGACTGTGGCAGGAAGGGCCTTCAGAATCTGTACGGATTGTGCCACTTAAAGAAGGCCTGGCAAATCTTGAAATGAACTGCGTGGGTAAATGGGCCTGGCCCGACCGCCGCGCGGGGACCAAGGTTTCTCCCGCAGCGGTAGCGTCTATTTCTTGAATTAGCCCACCTGACCGGTGGCTGGAGGCAAAGCTACGCTAAAACGGCTTCGTCGCTCCGCCTGTCGCCGCGGTTATCCACCCAGTTCAAGACGATCTTTTCCCCAACCTTGCCACCCTTGAAAGTGAACTGGAGAAACGGATTTTTGGAGACTGCGGTGCCCCATTGAGCACTCATGACGGTTTTCCCATTCCAGGTCGCGTTGATGTTCTGAATAAACCAGGCAGGAATGGTTTTACCCGCGGCATCTTTACGCTGACCACTTTCCATTTCGTGGGCGACCAACACCCGAACAGTGGTTTTATCGCCTTGCACCTGGGCCCGGATTCGCATCGGATCTGACATTCTTAACTCCTCAATTCCCAGGCCACTTCAAGAGCCGACTGGATAAACCAGACCAAATCTACCGACGTATCCTCTACCTGCCATGAGCCCTAAGCGCCGCAACCACCCAGGGTTACCTTGACGTCTCTGACGGCATAGAAGAATTTGTCCCCAGCTTTGACAAGCACGTAGACATTGGACGACTGGGCCATTTTTAAATTGATCGAAACATTTGCATCGGTGCCCGCGGGGATGTCGAATACGGCGGCCAGAGCATTAGGATTTTTTTCGACCACAAATGCCATCTGTGTCGTGTTGGGCACATTGCTTTGAGCGCCAATCCGCACCATGCTGCCATTTTCAGAAATCTCTGGCGCTTGCAATAAAACGTCTTTGCTTTCCATGGGTGCGCCAGCCGTACCAAGAGACCTGGCCGCCTCTGCGAAAGACCGGGTTTCGAATGCGGCCTTGTTCCAGCCCGATACCTGCTGGGCTCGGGCAGAATGACTCAGCGTCAAGCCGGACGCCAAGGCCCAGAGCACGGCCGTCGCACCGCTGCCATTACCCAAAAAATCACGACGTTCCATTAAATAAGCCCTTTAGTGCGCCGATAGTTATTACAACCACAGCGAGTCAAAGACGTTGAACCCTTGTAAGGGTAGCGCTTTCAAATTCCACTGGTATCGCTGGTGGTAATAAAGGTATTTGTAAAGGTACTTGTTGAAACCCTTGTGAAAGGGTTCATAACCCGGAACTTTGCCTGACTAGGCGGAGCCCGCCGCGCAAAATTGAAATGCCAGCCCCTTCGCCTAAACCGGTAGCGAGCAGACCTCACCCGTGGGCGGCAAGCCTAGCTGGCTTTTTGCCCCGGCAACATTGGCCGTGAGGGCCAGAGCCACGCCGTTTTTGACAGCAGTGAGTTCTGCCAGGATCGAAATGGCAATTTCAGCTGGAGTCTTGCTGCCCACATAAATACCAATTGGCCCATGCAGCCTGGCCAATTGGGCGGTAGTCAGGTCAAAATGCTCGGCCAGCCGTTCGCGGCGTCTTTGGTTATTCAATCTCGAACCGATAGCACCGACATAAAAAGCCTCCGATCGCAGCGCCTCCATCAGCGCTAAGTCATCGAGCTTGGGATCATGCGTCAGTGCAATCACCGCACAGCGCGCGTCGAGCTTCATGGCCTGCACGACATCGTCGGGCATTTCGGATTGCAGAGCCACCCCCGCCACATGCCAGGACTCCCTGTACTCCTGACGGGGATCGCAGACCGTGACGGCGTAATCCATGCCCTGCGCAATTTGCGCCACAAAACGCGATAACTGGCCTGCGCCAATGATGAGCAAACGCCAGCGCGGACCATGCAAGGTCACCAATGCCGTTGCGGATACCTGCATGGACTGGCTCGCCGATGCGGTGCTGAGAGTCACCGTACCGGTTTTTAGGTCCAGACGGCGAGCCACCAGCTCGCCCGCTTCCAAACGCTGCAGCAAGGAGTGCAGCTGACTGGATGCCGACAAGGGCTCAATTGCCAACTCGATGGTTCCCCCACATGGCAAGCCGAAGCGGTGCGCCTCGTCGGCGGCAATGCCATAGGTCACGATGGCAGGCAAAACATGGTTGAGTCCTTCGGTCTTGGCCCGCGCGATCAAGTCGTCTTCAATACAGCCTCCCGACACCGACCCCACCACTCGGCCATCTTCACAAATCGCGAGCATGGAACCTTCCGGGCGTGGACTCGATCCCCAGGTTTTAAGCACCGTCACCAGCTCGCAGTGCAAGCCAGCATCCACCCAGTGCGTGCAGGTTTTCAGAACTTCCAGGTCGATGTTGTCCATGCGTCAAAACTTACCACAAATAAGGCTGGTGACTGTCATTGGCCTGCGATCCGGTCACGTATCTGTTGCAGGGCGGCCGGATCGTCCATCGTGGTCAGGTCGCCCGCATCACGGCCTTCGCACACCGCCTGAATCGCACGGCGCAACAATTTGCCACTGCGGGTCTTGGGCAGGGCCGAAACAAAACGCACGCGCGAAGGTCGCGCCACGGCCCCCAGGTCGCCATCAACCCGCTTCATGATCTCGCCTTCAAGCTTCAAGGTGGACGCCAAATCATTCAATGCGGCAGAATCCCGCAGCACCACAAAAGCCATGGCAACCTGCCCCTTCAGTGCATCGGCAACTCCGACTACCGCAACTTCGGCTACGGCCTCGTGACCCGAAATACTCTCTTCAATTTCGCGCGTGCCCAAGCGGTGCCCCGCCACATTGATCACATCGTCGGTACGGCCCAATATGAAGTAGTAGCCGTCTTCATCCCGAATGCCCCAGTCGAAGGTGCTGTACACCATCTTGCCGGGCACCGATTTCCAGTAGGTGTTGACAAATCGGGCATCGTCTTTCCAGATGGTCTGCATGAAACCCGGAGGCGTTGGCCCCTCAAGTACCACTACCCCTTTTTCGTTGGGCTGGGTCAGTTCTTCACCGGTCGTTTCATGCAGCAGCTTGACGCGATAGCCGTACATAGGAACGCCCGGGCTGCCGAACTTGCTGGGGGTCTGCTCCACGCCATTGGCCACCGTGAGCAAAGGCCAGCCGGTTTCGGTCTGCCAATAGTTGTCGATGATGGGCACATTAAGTCCCTCGCTGATCCAGCGCGCCGTCGGCTCATCGAGCGGCTCGCCTGCCAAAAACAAGGCGCGCATACTGGACAGGTCGTACTTTTTGAGCAATGCCGGATCTTGTTTTTTCAGCACACGCACTGCTGTTGGCGCACTGAACATGGCCGTGACCTTGTACTTTTCAATCAGGCTCCACCAGATACCGCCGTTAGGTTGACCGTCCATGCCCTGCGTGGGTAGACCTTCATACATGATGGTGGCCATGCCCGCTATCAACGGACCATAAATGATGTAGCTATGGCCGACCACCCAACCAATGTCACTGGTTGAAAAGAAAGTTTCGCCGGCTCGCCCGTCAAAGATGTGCTTCATGCTGGCGGCTAACGCTACTGCGTAGCCGCCCGTATCGCGCTGCACGCCTTTTGGTTTGCCGGTGGTGCCGCTGGTGTAGATGGTGTAGCTGATATCAGTCGACTCCAGCCACGCACAGGGCACCTGCGCCTGCAAGTGTTTTTCACGCATGACCAGCCAATCATGGTCCCGACCTGCTATTGATTCCATAGCAGAAAGGCCCCGGTCTACCATCAAAACTGCAGCCGGCTTGTGAGCAGACAGACGTATGGCCTCGTCCAACAATGGTTTGTAAGCTACCACCTTGCCGCCACGTGAACCCGCGTCAGCGCTGATGATGACTGCTGGCGTGGCGTCTTCTATTCGCGAGGCTAGCGAACCGCTGGCGAACCCGCCAAAGACCACACAATGGATGGCCCCTATACGGGCGCAGGCCAGCATGGCGAACGCGGCTTCGGCAATCATGGGCATGTAGATCAGCACCCGATCTCCCTTTTTCACTCCCAGGGTCTGCAGGCTGGCCGCCATACGCTGCACTTCACGGTGCAGGTCCCTAAAGCTGTAGGTTTTTTCGACTCCGGTTTCGCTCGACACGTATATCAGTGCAGCCTGATCGGGTCGATCTTTGAGGTGACGGTCTACCGCGTTGTGACACAAATTAGTTTGCCCGCCCTCGTACCAGTGGACAAACGGCGGATTGTCGTGGTTGCAAACGCGGTCGAAGGGCTTGAACCAATCAACCAGACGGGCCTGCTCGGTCCAAAATGCGTCAGGCTGATCTATCGACTGGCGGTAAAAGTCGGCATAGCGGGTCATGGGTAGTCTCCAAAAATTTTTTAAAGCCAGCTCATATCTTCACCAGCACGCGGCCCCGCACTTTACCCGCCATTAAATCGGCGGCTTTTTCTGCAGCCCGGGCAAGCGGAACTTCGTCGACCATGGCTTCTAGTTTGCTCGGGTCAAGGTCAACAGCCAACCGGTTCCAGGCCTGCTGGCGCTTTGCGAGCGGCGCCATGACGCTATCAATGCCCGCAAGGGTCACGCCACGCAAGATAAAAGGCATCACACTCGACGGAAAGTCCGCGCCCTGCGCCAGCCCGCAAGCCGCTACCACGCCGCCATAGCGCGTTTGGGCGCAGGCATTGGCCAGCGTGTGTGATCCCACAGCATCCACCACAGCGGCCCAGCGTTCTTTTTGCAGCGGCTTGCCCGGTGAGGACAACTCTGCCCGATCAATCACGCTGGTCGCACCGAGTTGCTTGAGGTACGGCTCTTCGGTAGCCTTGCCGGTGGCAGCAACCACGCTGTATCCAAGCTTGCTGAGCAGGGCCACCGCAACGCTGCCCACACCGCCGGTCGCACCCGTCACGAGGACTTGACCCGCATCGGATTTGAGGCCGTTTTGCTCCAGG
>JANMBW010000222.1:0-2026 GCA_031360565.1 Polaromonas sp. | reverse complement strand
CCAGCCGTCGCGCACATCCGACCACAACACACAGGTCAGCAAAAAGCTGGGCGCTACCGGTTTGCCTTCGTCCACCCGGCGGTCGGTGTCCAGCAGGGCCAGATTTAAAAACGGCTCATCGGCCGCCTCCACCACCACATCGAGCAAGGGATAGATGCCCGTCGCCAGACCCAGGCCGCGGAGCTGCTCGATGCTGGCCAGCGAATGACCGGTTTGCAGCAGCTTGAGCATTTCATCAAACAGGCGCGACTGCGGCACATCAGCCAGCAGCTTGGACATTTCACGCAGCGGCGCCGAAGTCTTGTCTTCAAAAGTAAAACCCAGCGCATTGAGCTTGGCAGCAAATCGCACGGCGCGAATGATGCGCACCGGGTCTTCCCGGTAACGCACAGCCGGATTGCCGATCATGCGAATGATTTTTTTCTTCGCATCTTTGATGCCGTTGTGGTAGTCGACCACGATCTGCGTCTGAGGGTCGTAGTACATGGCGTTAATGGTGAAGTCACGCCGCGCAGCGTCTTCTTCCATCGGGCCCCAGACGTTGTCGCGCAGCACCCGGCCCGAGGCATCGACAGCATGCTTCATGCCGGCGAGTTCGCTCTTGCTGGTGCGCTCGTTACCGCCCACCTGTTCAGCCAGGCTGCTGTCAAGGTGGGCGCGAAAGGTCGACACTTCAATCACCTCATGCTCGCGCCCGCGGCCATAGACCACATGCACGATGCGAAAGCGCCGGCCAATGATGAAGGCGCGGCGAAACAGCTGCTTGACCTGTTCTGGCGTGGCGTCGGTGGCCACGTCGAAGTCTTTCGGGCGCAGGCCCACCAGCAGGTCGCGCACCGCGCCGCCAACAATAAAAGCCTGGTAGCCGCCCTCTTTAAGTGTCAGCACCACGTCCATGGCGCGTTCGTCAACCAGCTTGGGGTTGATGCCATGGTCCTTGACCGAAATGTCGTGGCGGGTGCCGAAAGGAGATTTCTTGGCACGCCGGTCGGCGTCAGCGCCCGAGGTTTTGCCGAACAGCCTGTCGATAAATTTTTTAATCATGCAATGGTGGAGCTTGACGGGACACTGCGCCGCTGCCAGGCAGCAGTCCGGTCCCCCAAGGTTTAAAACAAGTCAAGTATGCGCCATCCCCGCTCTGTGGCGAGCGCCCGAAGGCGATCGTCAGGATTGGTGGCGACCGGATGGCTGGCCTTTTCAAGCAGGGCCAGATCATTCATGGAGTCGGTGTAAAAAGTCGTTTCCACGTCGTCCCAGCCCAGGCTTTGTCCAGCCAGCCATTGTTCCACGCGAATCACCTTGCCTTCCCGGAAAGACGGGGTACCCCGGATTTCCCCGGTCAGCTCGCCAGCGGTGTCACGCGCCAGTTCGATGGCAATCAGCTCCTGCACGCCAAAAGCATCGGCAATCGGGCGGGTCACAAACTCGTTGGTGGCGGTCACGATCACCACGGCATGGTCCGACTGCTGGTGGCTGCGAACCAGCGCAAGGGCCTGCTGTGTGATGCCTTTTTGCACCACATCCTGCATAAAACGTTGATGAGCCGCTATAGATTTAGTAGCGCCCTGCTCCCTGATGGCCTGCGTGGCGAAACGAACATAGGCATGAATGTCGAGCGTGCCGGCGCGGTATTGGTCAAAAAAAACAGTGTTTTGGCGCTTGAACTCGGCGCCTTCGCGCCAGCCCAGTGCGATGGTGAACTCGCCCCACTCGTAGTCTGAATCAAACGGAAGCAGGGTGTGGTCCAGATCGAACAGGGCGATTTTCTTGCGGTCGGTCATGGCTGGCGAGCAGGCCTCATTGGTTGTCGAGCATGGACTTGATCAGCGGGATCGTGATGGCGCGCTGGGTTTGCAAGGCGTAAGCGTCGAGCTGATCGAGCAGCTGCATCAGGCTGCTCAGATCGCGTGAGAAGCGGTTCAGCATGAAGTCCAACGCTTCGTCACTCAAAAAGATGCCGCGGGTATCGGCCTCACGCCGCAGTACCGCGCGCCGTTCGGGTTCGGTCAGGGCTTGCAGTTCAAAC
>JANMBW010000188.1:0-5917 GCA_031360565.1 Polaromonas sp. | reverse complement strand
CTTCCGGTTTTGAGAAAATCGCGCCGTTGCATGATCAAGCTCCCTTGACAGTGGATGTACCGGCCTTGGCCGCCCGAGCGACCGCCTTCACAATGCGCAGGTGGGTGCCACAGCGGCACAGGTTGTTGGCCAGTGCCTGGGTGATCTGAGCTTCGGTGGGCTTGGGGTTCTTGTTCAAGAATGACACCGACTGCATCACCATGCCATTGATGCAGTAGCCACACTGCACAGCCTGTTCATCGATGAAGGCCTGTTGCACAGGGTGCGGCGCTTCAGGAGTCCCCAGTCCTTCAAGAGTCACAACTTTTGACGACTGGATATTTGACACCGGCGTGATGCAGCTACGGGTTGCTTCGCCATTGATCAGCACCGTGCAGGCACCACACTGCCCCAGGCCGCAGCCATACTTGGGTCCATGCAATCCCAGGTCATCGCGCAGCACATACAGCAACGGTGTATCGCTCTCCGCTTCGACACGCTTGATTTTTCCATTCACACTGAGCCGGTATGTCGTCATCTTGTCTCCACTATGTTTTACTGATGCCACGATGGCCTGCTTCAAGACCCCAAAAATTCACTGATGGGCTTCAGGTCGTCTACCCGATCACACACTGCCTTGACGATCATCAAGATGGGTATGCCCAGCAACAAGCCCCACACCCCCCACAGCCAGCCCCAGGCCAGCAATCCCACAAATACGGCTACCGGATTCATTTGACTGGCCCGACTGGTGAGCCAGGGCGTGAGCAGGTTACCAATCAGGGTGTGAATGACCAGTGAAGCACCGCCCACCATCATGGCCATATTGAGCGATCCAAACTGCAGGAAACCCACCAGCCCCGTGGCTACGCCGGTCACGATAGAGCCCACATACGGCACCAGATTAAATACGCCGGCTGCGATACCCCAAACCGCAGCGTTTTCCAGGCCTATAGCCAGCAGTGCCAGCCAGGTCAGCACTCCCACCAGGGCACTGGTCAGCAGTTGAACCTGCAGGTAACGCTGAATCTGCATGGTAATTTCATCGAGTGCTTGCAGCGTGATTTTTTTCTGGGCCAGGCTGGTTCCTGCCAGCTTGATCAACTTGCGGCGGAAGGTGTTGCCAGCCACCATCAAAAAATAAGTCAGGAAAACCACCACGGTGATTTGTCCGGCCAGGGCGACAAAGCCCAGCGTGCCGGTCCATAAATAGTCTTTCACGTTGAATCGGGGAGGCTCGACCACCACACGCAACGCACCCCGGTTGGTGACCGGTTTGGATCCGTCCTGCGCCGCCTGTTCAATCTCTGTCGCCGCTTTTTGAACCGTATCCAGTGTGCTGTTCGATTTGGTACGCTGCAACTTGATGGTTTCCCTGAATTTCTGTGCGGCGGCTGGCAAGGATTCCACCAATCGCACCGCTTCATCCTTCAATGCATAGGCGGTAAACCCGACAGCACCAAAAATGGCTATCAACAACAGGGCCGCGCCCAGCCAGCGAGGCACACGTAGCCCCTCCATCCAGTTGACCAGTGGTGACAGGGCATAACTAAAGATCAAACCTAACATCAGCGGAATGAAGACCTCCTTGGCGGCGTAAAGCACCACCAGAGCGGAAAATACTGCCATCAAGGTCAAAGGCAGATTGACGCCGCTACTATCCGCCTCCAGCTCCGCTGCTACCGGAGCTTTCGCCTCAGCGGGAACCCCAGCCGAATCGGGAAGCGGCGGCGCTGCATGCGATGGGGGAATGTGATCGGTGGTCATGCAAGTTTTTCAGGGCGCGTTGAAAGAAGGTCTATCGGGGGAGATGGTGCAGCGTGAGCTCGTAGTTTGAGACTGCATTTAACCAGACAACACACCGGGATCTGGTAGGACAGATTCCCGGCCCCCATGACCTCGGTGTGTGGGTAGCCGGTTCAAGCGGTTCAAGCACCCATCGCTTCGCGCACCGCACCGAGCTGGCGGCGCGACACGGCCAGCAATTCGTCGATGCCCTTCAGCCGCACCGCCCAGCCGTCGCCCTCCTCCGGGTCAAAATGCTTTTCCAGCGCCCTGACTGCGCGCCGGGCAATCAGGGCATTGCGATGAATGCGCATGAATTGCGCGGCGTGCCGTTCTTCGAGTTCGCTGAGCGAAGCGTCGAGAATATAGCTGCGACTGGCCGTGCGAACCGTGATGTATTTCAGTTCCGCTTTGAGGTAAAGCACTTCTGACAGCGGCACCCGCTCGGTCCGGCCACGGTCTTGAATCAGCAGTATTTCTTCATCTTTATCGGGCTCTGGCTTGCGTATTGATTGGATAGTTCGCTCTACTTTTTGTAGCGCCTGCTGCAACCGCTCCAATCGCACCGGCTTGGTCAGATAATCGTGCGCCTCAACTTCGAAAGCCTGCACCGCGTGCTCGGCGTGGGCCGTGACAAACACGACCGCAGGTGGCTCTGCCAATTGCGCCAGGTCACGGGCCAGCGTCATACCGTCTCGACCCGGCATACGGATATCCAGCAGCACCAGGTCAAACACGTCACGCTGCAGGGCGCTGACAGCCTGCGCCGCATTGGCAGCTTCAGCCAGAACATCGGCCCACGGCTCACTGCAGTCGCCGAGGAGTGTGCGCAAACGGGCTCTAGCCAGCGCTTCATCATCCACCACCAGAACCCTCAGCCTCATGCCGGCACCTCCAGTCTGACCTGAAAAACACCGTCTTTAAAGACCGCCTGAAAGCTCGCCTGCACATCATGCAGCAGCAGCAGGCGCTCTCGCACATTGGCCAGCGCCAGGCCATGGCCGCGCTCACCGACGCCGGATGGCGTCGAGTTGGAAACCTTCACCACCACCACACTGCCGCGCCGCTGGGTCGAAATTTTCAGCTCGGCGCCGGTCGGGCTGGGCTCAACGCCATGGCGTATGGCGTTTTCGACCAAGGGTTGCAACAGCAACGGCGGTAATCTCGCGTGATCGGCCAGCGGGTCCAGATTCCACCGTACTCGCAAACGCTCGGCAAAGCGGATTTCCTCAACTGCGAGGTAGCGCTGTGCCAGGGCGATCTCCTGAGCCAGCGTGACCGACTCGGCCGGATCGTCCAGAGCGCTGCGGAAGAGCTCGCTTAAATCCTGCAGCACGGCCTCAGCTTTCAGGGGCTCGGCGCGCACCAGCGCAATCGCGCTGTTAAGCGTATTGAATAAAAAGTGGGGGCGTATGCGGGACTGCAGTTCTGCCAGCCGCGCCGCTGTGGCTGCGGGTGTGCGTGCCTTGGTACGCCAATACAAGCCAGCAAGCAGCATGGCAGACAGCAATCCGCCCGATGCCGCACTGGCCCACCAGGGTGCTGGTTGCAGCGATCCCAACAAGACCAGCATGCCACAACCATATAGCCCAGCCAGCACGCCCAGACCCATACCGGCCAGCCACTGCATGCGCGGTGCCAACCGGCTCAAATGAGTCTTCAGGCCACAGGCCGCCACCAGCCAGACCAGGGTGGCAGGCAACACGCCGCCGGTCAGCAAGGAAAAGCGCAACAACCATTCCACTGGCTGGGCTGCACCATACATGGCGCCAACAGCCGCGATCACTTCAACGAACAGTACCGCTCGCAACACCACACCAACCTGACAGACGTCGAAAATGCCAACCCGCTCGGCCCGGGGTGGAAGCGCATGGCCATCGACCGGTTCATAGTCGCCCAGCAAGGTGGATTCGCCAAAGCCGTTGGGGTCAGCCGATGGGTTCATGGTTGCGACAAGGTCCAATCAGGATAGGGCAGCGCACAGATAAAATCGGAGGTTGAGCATTTGCCTGGATGCGGTCAACTTGCTTCGCTCCAGAATACTCTATCGGTGACCGTGCGCACAGAAAGCCTGATGTGAATCAATTCGAAAAAAAATCCCAAGCCTGGTCCGCCTTGTTCTCGGAGCCCATGAGTGATCTGGTCAAACGGTACACCGCCAGTGTGTTTTTTGACAAGCGGCTGTGGCAGGCTGACATCACCGGCTCGCTGGCCCACGCCGACATGCTGGCCGCCCAGGCCATCATCGGTTCAGACGATCACGCGGCTATTCAGAAAGGCATGGCACAGATCATCACCGAGATTGAATCAGGCACCTTTGAGTGGAAGCTCGACCTTGAAGATGTACACCTGAACATCGAGGCCCGCCTGACGCAAATTGTGGGTGACGCCGGCAAACGCCTGCACACCGGGCGCTCCAGAAATGACCAGGTAGCGACCGACGTGCGGCTCTGGCTGCGCAGCGAGATTGACCTGATCAATGCCCTGCTGACAGAACTGCAAAAGGCCCTGGTCGAACTGGCCGACAAAAACGTTGACGTCATCCTGCCGGGTTTCACCCACCTGCAAGTGGCTCAGCCCGTGAGTTTTGGCCACCATATGCTGGCCTATGTCGAGATGTTTGCGCGAGACGCCGCCCGCATGACCGACGTTCGCAAGCGCGTGAATTGCTTGCCACTTGGTGCCGCTGCGTTAGCGGGTACCAGCTACCCGCTTGACCGTGAACGGGTAGCCGTGACGCTCGGCATGGTCGATGAGCAGGGGCAACCCTGCGTTTGCCAGAACAGCCTGGACGCAGTGAGTGACCGTGACTTCGCCATCGAGTTCACCGCCGCTGCATCGGTTGCCATGGTGCACATCAGCCGGTTGAGCGAAGAACTGATTTTGTGGATGAGTCAGAATTTTGGCTTCATTCACATCGCTGACCGCTTCACCACCGGCTCGTCGATCATGCCGCAAAAGAAAAATCCCGATGTGCCCGAACTGGCACGCGGTAAAACCGGCCGGGTCGTGGGTCACCTGATGGGTCTGATCACGCTCATGAAAGGCCAGCCGCTGGCTTACAACAAGGACAATCAGGAAGACAAGGAACCGCTTTTTGACACCGTGGACACGCTCAAAGATACCCTCCGTATTTTCGCGGAGATGGTAGGTGGCATCACCGTCCAACCCCAAGCCATGGAACAGTCCGCACTGCGCGGCTACGCCACAGCCACCGATCTGGCCGACTACATGGTCAAAAAAGGGCTGCCCTTTCGCGACGCACACGAAGCCGTTGCACAGGCTGTCAAGGCGGCCCAGTCGCATAACGTGGACCTGTCCGAACTGCCGCTTGAAGTGCTCAGGCAGTTCAATCCCCACATCGAAAAGGACGTGTACGACGTTCTGAGTCTGCGCGGCTCGCTGAACGCCCGCAACATCCTGGGCGGTACCGCACCAGCGCAGGTACGAGCCCAAATTGCCCGGCACCGGACCCGACTGGGCTAACGCGGACCTGCAAATTGATTTTCAGAGCGGCAGGCTCAGCTTTCGCGCCGGCTGCCCGGCGGCCGGGCTAACATTGGGGCATCCATAAGGACCTCTCATGACCGTCATCACCCACATCGAAGAGCTGCGCGTACTGGCCAAAAAGCGGGTGCCCCGCATGTTTTACGACTACGCCGATTCCGGTTCATGGACCGAGGGGACCTACCGTTCGAATGAAGCAGACTTTCAAAAAATCTTGCTGCGCCAACGCGTCGCTTTCAACATGGAAGGCCGTACCACGCGCACCACCATGCTCGGTCAGGACGTGGCCATGCCCGTCGCGATTGCGCCTACCGGCATGATGGGCATGCAGCACGCTGATGGCGAAATTCTGGCAGCCCGCGCCGCTAAAAATTTCGGCATACCGTTCACGCTGTCGACCATGAGTATCGCTTCCATCGAAGACGTGGCCGAGCAAACCGGCGGGCATCCGTTCTGGTTTCAGCTCTACTTGATGCGGGACCGGGATTTTTCTGGTCGCCTGATTGACCGCGCCAAGGCAGCAGGTTGCTCCGCGCTGGTGCTGACGCTTGATTTGCAAATTTTGGGGCAACGCCATAAAGACATTCGCAATGGCCTGTCGACTCCGCCCAAGCCCACCTTGACCAACATCATCAACCTCATGACC
>JANMBW010000165.1:0-2863 GCA_031360565.1 Polaromonas sp. | reverse complement strand
GATATTGCCCTGCTCGTGGCCAAACACGATGGCAGCCAGCATGATTTCTTCAGACAGTTGCTGGGCTTCCGATTCAACCATCAGCACCGCAGCCTCGGTACCCGCCACCACCAGATCCATCTTGGAATCTTTGAGCTGGGTCTTGCCGGGGTTCAACACGTACTGGCCATCGATGTAAGCCACGCGTGCAGCGCCAATCGGGCCATTGAACGGAATACCGGAAATCGCCAGCGCTGCGCTGGAAGCAATCAGGGCCGGAATGTCGCCTTCAACTTCAGGGTTGAGCGACAGCACGTGGATAACGACCTGTACTTCGTTGAAGAAGCCTTCAGGAAACAGCGGGCGAATCGGGCGGTCGATCAAACGCGAGGTCAGCGTTTCGAACTCGCTGGGGCGGCCTTCACGCTTAAAGAAACTGCCTGGAATACGACCAGCGGCGTAGGTTTTTTCGAGGTAATCGACGGTCAAGGGGAAAAAATCCTGACCCGGTTTGGCTTCGGTTTTGGCCACAACGGTGGCCAGTACAACCGTACCGTCCATGTCCAGCAGCACCGCGCCGCCAGCTTGCCGTGCCACTTCGCCTGTTTCCATCGTGACCGTGTGTTGGCCCCACTGAAAAGTCTTGGTAACTTTATTAAAAATGCTCATGCTCATGACTCCACTAAGTTCACACACTTGAGGCAGTGTGCGTGGCCCGGAGGAATGGCTTATCGAGAACGATGCCATTCCACAAAATAGCTATTTTTTAAGCAGCGAATTTTGTGGAATGACACAGCGCGAACCCGTTTTGCCATGTTCCGAAGTAAAAAACGCCTGAGCTAGTGAACTAACTCAGGCGTTTTCAATGGATTTACCGCTTATTTGCGCAGGCCAAGCTTGGCAATCAGAGCGGTGTAACGGTCTGCGTCTTTGGACTTCAAATAGTCGAGCAGCTTGCGGCGACGGCTCACCATGCGCAGCAGACCGCGGCGACCATGATGGTCTTTGGCGTTGGCTTTGAAATGCGGGGTCAGTTCGTTGATGCGGCCTGTCAGCAGCGCAACTTGAACTTCAGGGCTGCCGGTATCGCCGACAGCGCGTGCGTTGGACTGAACAATTTCAGCCTTGATTGATTTTGCAATCATGCGTTTTCTTTCTTGCACCGGAGTGCGCTTGCGAGCGAAGCAGCTTTCCCGAAATGGGACGTGAACAAACCGCTTTCGTCGTGTTGTGGCAGGCTGAACGGCACTTTTGGGTAGCCGAGCCAGCATGCTCACAGCCTCAGATTATAGCCCACGCCAGGCGTCAAGTCGCTGTGCTAGCCGAACCGGACTGCAAAGCCAAGCTCCAGCGTGGCTTGACATCAAAAGAGTAGCCGTTCTGGCGTGTTTCAAGTCCGGCCTGCAGGCGCATGCCGGCAGCCAGCGCAATCATCGCCCCGTTGTCGGTGCACAAATGCAGCTCGGGGTAGTGCACCCGAATGCCACGTTGCGCACAGGCCGCATCCAGTTGCTGGCGCAGCAAGGCATTTGCCCCCACCCCGCCAGCCACCACAAGGTGACTGAGCCCGGTCTGAGACATCGCGCCCAAGGATTTCTTGACCAGCACGTCAACAATGGCCGCTTGAGTGGATGCCGCCAGATCGGCCTTACGCTGCTCAAGCTCCGGCCCGAGTTTTTTAGCTTGCGTCAGCACGGCGGTTTTCAAACCTGCAAAGGAAAAGTCAAGGTTGGCGCTGTGCAGCAACGGACGCGGCAGTTTGAAAGCTGCGCCATCGCCCTGCAGCGCCAACCGGGCCAGATGGGGCCCGCCGGGATAGGGCAGGCCCATCAGCTTGGCAGACTTGTCAAAGGCCTCGCCTGCCGCGTCATCAATGGTTTCACCGAGTAATTCGTAGCTGCCTACCCGATCGACCCGCATCAACTGGGTGTGCCCACCCGAAACAAGCAGGGCTACGAAAGGAAATTCTGGCGGATCGGCGCTTAAAAAGGGAGACAGCAGGTGCCCCTCAAGATGGTGGATACCGATCACCTGCTTGCCGAGTGACGCCGCCAGCGCACAGGCCACCCCAGCGCCCACCAGCAAAGCGCCAGCCAACCCTGGCCCTCGGGTATAGGCCACCACATCAACTTGAGCCAGCGTGCGCCCCGCCTGGCGCATGACCAGATGGGTCAAAGGCAGTACCCGGCGGATATGGTCACGGCTGGCAAGTTCGGGCACCACGCCACCATAAGCCTGATGCATGTCAATCTGGCTATGGAGTGCATGCGACAGCAGGCGTGGCAAGGCTTTGCCCCCAGCATCGACAAGCGCCACGCCGGTTTCATCACAGCTGGATTCGAACCCTAATACAAGCATGGGCAGAGTGTAAAGCGACGCATTGCACGCTGGGTTTCGCAGTCTGCCCGACAACCCTTGCAGGCTACGTCCTACGTGAAAAGGTCAATAAAGCGTCTATAAAAAGGGGCACGTCAAAACAACAAAATAAAGGACACACATGACGCAATTGAATCGATTCCTTTCCTGGCTGGCTCCGCTCCTGGCGGTCTGCGCCATCGTGGTCGCACCACTGCAGGCAACGGCACAACCCGGCTCCAAGTTTCCTCCGGTTATCAGTTCATTTGAAGTCATTCCGTCCGACCAGCTCGTGCCAGGCAGTGACCTGGAGATCCGCGTGACCGGAACGCCACGTGGCCAAGCGAAAGTGAGATTTAGCGGCGTCAATAAAACCATCGTGCTGAAGGAAGTCGAGCGCGGCGTGTATGAGGGCTCTTACACACTGAGCCGGCGTGACCGGCTGGGACCGCAACCGACTTCACAAGCAACCTTGCGCGTCAGAAACCAGTCGACCACGGCCAATCTGGCCTTGGTCAACCCGCCGCCT
>JANMBW010000138.1:0-3486 GCA_031360565.1 Polaromonas sp. | reverse complement strand
TTCAGGGTCCAGCCCGAACAAAAAGGGACGGGCCAAGGCGTAGGGGATCAGGGACATCGGATAATTCGGGCAGTTCAGATAGTTGAAGCTGTATTGTCTCAAAAGGCCTGCTGACGCAACCGGACCCTGCCAACCCAATATGACGCAAGACGAACTCAAAACCGCGGTGGGCCAAGCCGCTCTTCAATATGTTCAACCCGGCAGCATTGTCGGAGTCGGAACCGGTTCAACCGTCAATAAATTCATTGATGCGCTGGCCGGCATGAAAGCGCAGATTGCCGGAGCAGTGTCCAGTTCGCTGGCATCCACCCAACGCCTGCAGGCCCTCGGTATCCGGGTCTTTGAGGCGACAGAAGTCGATGAGCTGGCCGTGTACATCGACGGCGCAGACGAGATAGATCACGCCGGTTACATGATCAAGGGCGGTGGGGCGGCATTGACCCGCGAAAAAATTGTCGCCGCCCAGTCACGCCAATTTATTTGCATCGCTGACGAGTCCAAGCTGGTGTCAACTCTGGGGCGCTTCCCGGTGCCAGTCGAGGTGATTCCCATGGCCGCGAGGCGTATTAGCCGGGAATTTGAATCCCTTGGCGGTAGCGCCGTGCTGCGGCTTCAAGACAATCGGCCTCTGGTCACCGACAACGGCCAGCATATTCTGGATGTCACGGGTTTGGAGATTGACGATCCGCTGGCCTGGGAATCGCGCATCAACCAGTGGCCAGGGGTCATTACCGTTGGAATTTTTGCGCATCAAAAAGCCCAGGTCTGTCTTCTTGGCACGCCGGTTGGCGTCAAAACGCTTTTGTTTTAACGCGCGAGGAATTCCATACCGATCCCACTAGGCCCGCAGGATGGGTGCTTAGAACCGGATGCCGGATGGATTGCCGGTCACTGGCGCAGCTTGTGTAGGTCCGGTCGCGGCGCGTGGCGAATTGGCACCAGGGGTCGCGCCTGCTGGTCCGGCAGGCGTAGCCGGTGCGATGGCGACCAGAGGCGTGGCGGGCACCTGCTGGTAGCTGGCAGGCAAAACCGATGTTGCCGGGTAACCCGCAGCATTGAGAAATTGCGTCCATTCCGAGTCCGAGTAACCCTTGAGCTGTTGGCCGCCTATGGTTGCAAAAGGCAGGGCGTTTTCGCCGCTCAAGCGCTGCAGTGCCTGAACGTCCTCAACTGTATTGACGGTTTTTTCAGTAAACGGAATGCCTCTGGCGGTCAGCATGGAGCGCGCCGACACGCAGGGACCACAGCCTTCGCCCGTGTAAAGGGTGACCGGGTATTTGGCCGCCACCTGTTTGAGCTCAAACGGCAGAGCGCTGGAACCTGAACCTGCGACTTGTGCCCCAGTACCAACTTTGCCGGTGGCCTCCGCAGGCCGCTTGTCCGAGAAGGTCACTCTGCCGTCGGGACCGACGCTGCGATAAATGGGTTGCGCCTGCACCACCGTCATGGCTAGGCCTGCCGCCGCAGCCGCCGAGACCAGACAGACCACAGTCAAATACGTACTTGCCCGATTCATTTTCGAAGAGGTCATGATATTTCCATTCGATCGTTGTTGCCGCGGTCAGGTGCCATGCTTCGATGCTTAACGGGCTTAGGCCATGCCCTGATGACGCAGCAGGGCGTCAATCGATGGCTCCCGACCTCGAAACGCCTTGAACGACTCCATGGCCGGCCGACTTCCGCCTGCTTCCAGGATGGCTTGGCGGTATTTGCGACCGGTTTCAACCGCCACCCGACCGGCGCTAGCCGTTTCTTCAAATGCCGAGTACGCGTCAGCCGACAGCACTTCCGCCCACTTGTAGCTGTAGTAGCCCGCAGCGTAACCACCTGAAAAAATGTGCCCAAAAGTGTGAGCCGTGCGACTGTAGGCCGGTGCCTGAATCACCGCGACTTCCTGACGCACCTGGTTGAGCAGGTCCATCAGCTTGTCGGATGGCTTCCATTCGGTGTGCAAGAGCATGTCAAACAGTGAAAATTCCACTTGGCGCAGGGTCTGCATGCCACTTTGGAAGTTTTTGGCTGCCAGCATCTTGTCGAACAGGGCGCGGGGCAGGGGTTCCCCGGTGTCCACGTGAGCCGTCATGTGCTTGAGCACATCCCATTCCCAGCAGAAGTTTTCCATGAACTGGCTGGGCAGTTCCACCGCATCCCACTCCACCCCACTGATTCCAGACACGTCCCGCTCGTTGACCTGGGTCAGCAAGTGGTGCAGTCCGTGGCCGAACTCGTGAAACAGCGTGGTCACGTCGTCATGTGTGAGCAGCGGGGGCTTGCCGCCGACGCCGCTGGCAAAGTTGCACACCAGGTGCGCCACCGGCGTTTGCAGGCTGCCCGTGTCGGGGCGCATCCAGCGTGCACGCACGTCGTCCATCCATGCGCCGCCACGCTTGCCCGTGCGGGCCGGCTGGTCCAGATAAAACTGACCGACCAGTTGGAGGCCTGCGTGCGCGCCATCAGGATGCGCGCGTTCGATGCGGTAAAACTCGACGCCCGGTTTCCAGACCGGCGCGGTGTCCTGGCTGATGCTCACCTCAAACAGGGTTTCAATGATTTTGAACAGGCCCGCCAGCACCTTGGGTGCCGTGAAGTACTGTTTGACTTCCTGTTCACTGAAGGCGTAACGCTGCTCCTTGAGCTTTTCACCAATGTAGGTGTAGTCCCAGGCTTGTGGTTCCTTAAGCCCCAGGTGCTCGGCCGCAAAGGCGCGCAGATCTGCGACATCTCTTTCGGCGTGAGGCCTGGCGCGTCGTGCAAGGTCGCGCAGAAAGGTCACCACTTCCTCGGGCGATTGAGCCATTTTCGGCACCACCGAGACCTCTCCGAAATTACGGTAACCCAACAATTGCGCTTCTTCCAGTCGCAGGGCCAGGATCTCGTTCATGACGCTGGTGTTGTCAAAGCGGCTCAAATCAGCAGCCGCCTGATCGCTGGCGAGCGTGACATAGGCCTTGTACAAGGTTTCACGCAGGGCGCTACTTTCGGCGAACTGCATCACCGGCAAATAACTGGGCATTTGCAGGGTCAGTTTGTAGCCGTCTCGCTGGTCCGCCAGTGCCAGCTCACGCGCGGATTGCAGCACATCCAAAGGGATACCTTTGACTTCTTCTGCGTTGGCGTAGTAGGCAAACGCCTGTTTGGCGTCCAGCGTGTTCTCACTGAATTTTTGACTCAACTCTGCCTGGCGCTCCTGGATTTCGGCAAATCGATCCTTCGCCGCGCCCGTCAGTTCTGCGCCCGACAATACGAAATTACGAATCGCGTTTTTGTGCGCTTGCCGCTGCTCCGCATTCAAACGCGAAACGTCGATCGCCTTGTACTTGGCGTACAGCCGTTCATCTGCACCCAGCCGCGTCCAGAATTCAGTGACCGGCGCCAAAGCAGCGTTGTAAGCCGCACGCAACTCGGGGGTGTCGGCAACGCTGTTCAGGTGGCTCACCGCACCCCAGGCCCGCCCCAATTTTTCAGTGCTGACATCGAGCGTGGCTG
>JANMBW010000133.1:0-5916 GCA_031360565.1 Polaromonas sp. | reverse complement strand
GTTGCTACGCGGCCCCCGTCGCTACCTGGTTGCCTGGGCTATTGGCGCGGTAGCTTATGCCATTGGCCTGGGGCTGTCAGCGCTGTTTGATCTTCCTTCGGGCGCAGTGATTGTCTGGTCGCTGGCGATCTGTGCGGTGGTGACTGCCCAAATGGTTGCTCGCCCGGGTCGCGCCCCTGAGAGTGCTTGAGCGGGCAGCTGCTGCCAATTCAGTTCTTTTTACCCGCAGCCAAATGCAACTCTGCGACAGGTACCCTGCGTCCATGCAGGGGCAGCACATGTAGGACATCCAGCTTCAGGCGGTCCAGGTTTTCTACCAGATTAACGTGCAGATCGTTCGGCTTGGCTGGAGGCGGCGCATTCGGAGGAGGGGGCGTGTAGGCATCCGCCTCCACCAGTAATTTCTCCTTGGGGAGGTAGACCATCATGAAACCCTGAGCATGCACACTGCCTTCGATAAAGTAAATCTCCACCACGCGCTCACCGTCAGTGAAAGTGCGCTTGCCGCTGACGCCCGTGATCATCGGCTTTTTGCCCGACTTTTCCATCGCGTCGGGACTGATGAGATTGGGGTTTGCCAACACTTTTTCAAAGTAGGGTTTGGCTAGGTCACTGGTGACCAGTGTCGCGCCTTCAGCGACCGCCGTGCGCAAGCCACCCGAATGGTCAAAATGATGGTGAGAATTGACCACGTAACGAACCGGTTTGCCGCTGGCCAGCTTTTTGACTTCTGCCATCAAAGGTAACGCCCGGCCGTCATAGAGTGGACTTTCAACCACCATCATGTGATCTTTCATTTCAATCGCCACACTGTTGTGTGAACCGCCCGCCATAAACCACACGCCCTCTGCAGCCTTTTCGGTAGTGACGCGTTCCGTCGCCGTGGCCACCGGAGCCGGAATCTCAATAGCCTCCACCGCATTCGGTTTCACTTCGCGCACAGCCAGGTCAAGCACCGGGAACCCACCCATGACCTGCTGAATACGCATCGGAAATTTGACACCAGCCACATCCTGGTAATCGGAAAAACGGATAGTCGAAGCGGTGTCGCCAGTGACCGGGTGGGGTTGCAGGGTATCAATCTTCTCCACCATGCCGAGGGCATTGATAAGGGCAGTCGCCTTGAAGCGTCCGGGAAGCGTAAAGGACACCGCCGTGAGCTGACGGCCACCTTCGCTCTGCATGCCAACGCTGGGGTTGTTCGCCAAAGCCGCTTTGATGACACCGTGCGGCGTGGTCCACAGGTCATGGATCCGACCAGTGACCGTCAAAGGCGCAGCTACCGGCGCCGCGTTGACCAGATTCCATGCACTGCCGCCGCGCAGCAGTCCAGTCGTGCGCTGCTCACCAGTTCCCATCAACGGAACCGCACCGCCGCCGGTCGGCTCCGCCCGGCTTCGCGCGGCGTCTTCGCGGAATGCCGCGTTTTCATAATCGGCGCTGCGGGAAAAACTCGAGTAAGTAATCTTCGGCCAAGCCATTCCTGGCAAAAAAGCCTGCCCGAAAGTGGCACCGCTGCCACTGCCCGCGAACGAAATGCTGCGCAAGCCGGTGCCGCCCATGGCGATATTGGCCCGTTGCAACGCCGCTTCAGCGCTCTCGGTCGGCACACTCGCGCAGGAGACCAGGCTTGCAAGCACCGCTGAAACGGCCAAGCACGCGATGGGTCTGCCAGCTAGCTCGTAAAAAGAAGCGGGGATGGTCACGGTGAACTCCTTCATCAACAGTTAGACGACAGTCGCTTCGGCCATCCTAGACGGACTGTGACCCGGCTGGCCTAGGGAAAACACGCGATTGGAAACGGCAGCCGGCGGCAGATGTCAACAGCAACTGGTGAAGTGTCGGCCAAACAAAAAGCTCTATTTTTTAGCCTTTTTCCTGCCCTTGGGTGCCAGGCCCATCATGTGCTCCAAGACAGAATAAACCGCCGCAGTGTCATCCGGGCCGTGACCCAGCGCCATGGCCGCGTTGTAAATGGGCAGGCAGGCCGCGAACAAGGGGGCTGGGGTGTCGGTGGACTGCAACATGTCGTTGATCAGACGCATGTCTTTTTGCCAGGTCGAGACCTTCATGGTAGCTTCGCCCCAACTGCGATCCGCCATCACAGGGCCACGCACTGAGAACATGCGTGAGCCACCTGCCCCATCGGCCACCACCTTGACGATGGTGGCGGCATCCAGGCCCGAGCGCTCACCCATCAAAATCGCCTCTGCCGTCGACACGTTATGGATCGCCACCAACAGGTTGGCAACCAGCTTCATGCGAATGCCGTTGCCAAACACGCCGACGTCGTAACGGGCGCGGGCAAACCCCTCGAACACCGGCGCAAACGCCTTGATGCCCTTGGCGTCACCGCTGGCATACACCGCAAGGTCACGGGTCAAGGCCTGCGCCCCGGTGCCCGACAGCGGGCAGTCGAGCAGCGTGATCTGGTGTTTGGCAAGCAATGCGTGCGCGCGCAGTTTGGCGGACTCTGGCAGCGTGCTGGTTTCAGCAACGACCAGCCCCTTGACGTTGGCCGCAATCAGCTCCGCGCACACCTGATCCAGCACGGCCTCGCTTGGCAGCGACAGCACAATATAACGGCTCTGCCGGGCCACTTCGGTGGCACTGACGCACGGGTTGCCACCGGCTTTCTTGAGTCTGCTGCATGCCTTGGCCACAGGGTCATAGCCAAAGACGGTAAAACCAGCTTTGACTAAATTTGCCGACATGGCAGACCCCATGATGCCCAGACCGATCACACCCACGTTGGTAGCCGTAGCGCCAGATGTTTTTGTTGTTGCATTCGCCATGAAAAAGTTTTCCTAATAAGCCATTGATAAATATCCTGCCCGCATGTCCGCGCCCCCCCAACGAGCCGACAACTCCCTACGCAGCCAGCTCCGTCGCAGAGGCCAGTGCGCGTGGCGCCGATTTTTCAGCTGCGATGGCCGCGTTCACGCGTGGAATCACTTGCTCGGCCATCAGTTGCATGGAGCGCTTGGCCAGCACCGGGTCAACCCAGTCATGGCCCGCATACAAAAGCGTGCCAAAGTCGCCCACGTGCTCACGAAATGCCAACAGCTGTTGCACCACCGAGTCCACCGTACCGGCCAGGACCAGGCGCTGGGTGACATACTCGGGCGTGATGGCTTCGTTGGGCATGTCAGGGTCTGTCTTGAACAGATTGCCGCGTCCGCCCGCCCCCACCAGCTTGCGGATCAGCTGCTTGAAGTAAAAGTGGTACGGGCCATCGGTTCCGAGCGCATAGCGCCGGGCCGTGGCTTCATCGTCGGCCACAAAAATACTCTTGGCAATGCGCCACTCGCTGGCTTGGGCCACAGCGCCCACTGCGGTACGGCCTTCGACATACTTGGGCCAGTGGCTCTTGACCCACTCGGGCATCAGGAAGTTGGCGGAGATGGGCTGCCAACCGCGCTTGGCCATTTCGGTCACGCCCTGTGAGAACGGCGCCACCGCTGTGCCCACGATCAAGGGGTGCGGCTTTTGGAAGGGCTTCATGATGTAGCCCTGACCAATTTCAGGAATCATGGTCTTGGCCACCGACACATTCCAGTACTTGCCTTCGATGTTGTAAGGCGGCTCGGACTCCCAGATTTTCAGTACCGTGTTGATGCTCTCCACGAACATCTCATTGCGGTTGTTGCCAAAGTTGCCGAACACCTCGGCGTCCGACATCAGGCCGCCCGGACTGATGCCCATGATGAAGCGCCCTTTGAGCAAGTGGTCCATCATGGCCGCCTGCGCCGCAATGGCTGCCGGGTGGTTATTGGGCATGTTGATGGTGCCTGTGCCCAACATGATGTTTTTGGTTTCTGCAATCAGGCTGGCCAGGAACACCATGGACGAGGTGACGGTTTCAGCCGCGTCCGTGACGTGTTCACCCACATAGGCTTCGCAAAAGCCCAGTCGGTCCGCCAGCATGATGGCTTCGCGGTCTTCCTGCAGGGTTTCAGAAATGTTGCGCCCCGGAGGGTGCAGCGGCATCATGAACATTCCGAGTTTCATAGTCTTTCCTTCTAGGTTTGATGTGCAGCTGAGTCAGGCCGACTGGGCAGTCATGACGTCGACACCCTGGGTGTATTTTCCTTTGACAAACAGCAGCGGCTGTGCATCTTCGTAGGCATAGCGAACCACCCGCCCCAGGAATAACACGTGGTCGCCGACCATATGTTCATCAATAACCGTGCATTCGATGGTAGCGGTGCAGCCCGCCAGAACCGGCACACCGCCCCAGCCATCTGAAAACGCAATGCCGACAAACTTGTCTTCTGCCGGACGTGAAAACTGCCGCGACAGCTCAAGCTGATCGAGCGCCAGTACATTGACGCCAAAGTGACCCGCCGAGCGGAACAGCTCCAGGCTCGGTGAGGTAATAGAAAGACTCCAGAGCACGATGGGCGGCGACAAGGAAACCGTGTTGAATGAATTGACTGTCAGGCCCGCCAGGGTTCCGTCGGGAGCGCGGGCAGTGATCACCGTCACCCCAGTCCCAAAGCGACCGAAGGCCTGGCGCAAATCCCTGGGGTCCATGTCGCTTACGGTGTCTATCAAAGTCATCGATTCATCCCCTTAATAAAGTGCGGACTCGGGCAAAAATGATCGATTAGATGATCAATTGCTCAATTATAGTAATCAATTGATCAACAGCATGAGGGAATACCCTAGTTACAGAAGTTGTAACTGGCAGGCCGTTAGTGGCGCTCGATGAAATCCAGAACAGTACGGTTAAAGACCGTCGGATTTTCGAGGTTCAAAATATGAGGACCCTGCATGGTCGCCAGTTCAAAGCTCGGGTTTTGACGTGCATAGTGCTCAACCAGCGTGCTGGGAATCGCCTTGTCAGACAGTCCGGTCATGAACAAGGTCGGTACCTGTAATCCAGCAAGTCGATGCTTCTGGTGCATGGTTGCCAGCGCCCGGCAACAGGCAGCAAAACCGTTTGGTGAAGTGGCCAGCAGGGTTTGACTGACCCGCTCGACCTGTGCCGGGTGTTCGGCCATGAATGCAGGCGTCAACCAGCGCTCCAACATAGGCGCCAGAATAGGCGCCAGCCCTTGCTGCTCAACGGTCTGAGCGCGTTGCAGCCACATGCCTGCCGCATCCGCATCGATTTCCAAACGCGCATTGACCACCGCCAATGACTGAACAGATTCGGGCGCCTGGTGCGCAACGGCAACACCCACGCAACCGCCCAGCGACAAACCCACAAAATGGCTTCGCTCGATGCCCAAGTGCCGCCACAACCCAAGCACATCGCTGGCCAGATCGTCGACGCTGCAATGGGTCTCATTAAGCCTGTCCTTGCCGTGGCCCCGGGTGTTGTAGGTCAGAACGCGGTGCCGGCGCGAAAACGCCTCAATCTGACCGGTCCAGATGTCCAGGCTGGAGCCAACCGGATGACTGAAGGTAATCCAGTCGCCGACTTCAGGACCATGGAGGCAATAGTCAAAACGCGAGGACATGTAGGCTCCGTTAAGGGCAACACAAGAAATAGGTGAGCATTAGATCATCAAAGCGATTGCCGTGATAACCTTGCCTTCATGCGTGCTGGAAACTCACCGGTAAGAAACAACGGGCACCGCTTGAAGTCCGACGCCGGATTAGTCGAACGGGTCGAATTGGCAGATGCCCCAGGTTCTGCCGAACCCAACCGCCCGGCTGCCGTCAGTCTTCCGCGCAAACGTCTGTCCGGGGAAGCCCGTGAGCGCGCCATTGTTGAGGAAGCCGTCAAGTTCTTTGCTGATGTCGGCTTTGATGGCGACACCCGCGAGCTGGCACGACGCATGGGCGTCACGCAGTCGCTGATTTTCAGATACTTTCCCAACAAAGCGGCCCTGATTGAAAAGGTTTACCAGGAGGTCTACGTCGGCCGATGGAACCCCTATTGGGAAATCATCATTGCCGACAGGC
>JANMBW010000099.1:0-2255 GCA_031360565.1 Polaromonas sp. | reverse complement strand
GCAAACTATGAACGGGTTTTACTACAGCGCTTCGGGCTCTGCAGTGGCCGATGCAGCGGTGCCTGTCTCCAAACAGATCCAGCAGCCGATTGCCCTGTTTGCCACCAACAACAATGGCTCCATCATCACATTGCCTTCCGTGCCGGACCCCGGCGCGGCTGTGGTCAGAGGTGCTCTGGTGTTCGGGATAGGCACGCAAGCCAATAACAGCCAGAGCCTGCCCAACCTGCTGGCGGTCAACCGCAATGGCTATTTCCCGACTGCCTACCAAGGGCGCACCCTTAGCAAAAGCTTTTTTGATTCCGGCAGCAATGGCTTGTTTTTCGGAATATCGGATTTCCCGATTTGCGCAGTGGAGTGGTATTGCCCAGCTGCCAACACGCCCTTGCAGGCGACCAACACGGGAACCAATGGGGTCGCCCGTACCGCCAATTTTTCAGTCTCGAATGCGGCTGCACTGTTTGCTGACCCGTCTTCGACGGCTTTCAGCACCCTGGCTGCACCGGTAGGCAACGACATCAATTTCGACTTTGGCCTGCCTTTCTTTTACGGCCGCCCTGTTGCCACCGCCATAGAAGGTCGGCGCACACCGGCTGCGGTGGGGCCGTACGTCGCCTATTAATCGTTGGATGGGCTGAGGCGCAAAAAGTCGCCGTCCTGGCCCAATGACAGCAGTCCGGCACGGCTGTAAATGCCGAGCTTGTCGCGGGTGTCAATGATGTCCAGGTTGCGCATGGTCAGCTGGCCAATACGGTCGAGCGGGGTGAAGGCGCCCTCGACTTTTTCCATGCTCAGCCGCTCGGGTTGGTAGGTCAAGTTTTCCGAAACGGTGTTCAAAATCGAATAATCGTTGCCGCGTCGCAACTCCAGTGTCACTTCTCCAGTGATGGCGCGGGCCACCCAGCGCTGGGCGGTTTCGCGCAGCATGATGGCTTGCGGGTCGAACCAGCGGCCCTGGTACAAAAGCCTGCCGAGGCGCTTGCCATTCATGCGGTATTGCTCGATGGTGTCTTCGTTATGGATGCCGGTGATAAGCCGCTCGTAGGCGATGAACAGCAGCGCCAGGCCAGGGGCTTCATAAATGCCGCGGCTTTTGGCTTCAATGATGCGGTTTTCGATCTGGTCACTCATGCCCAGGCCATGGCGTCCGCCGATGCGGTTGGCCTCCAGGATCAGCTCGACCAGGCTGTCAAAGCGTTTGCCGTTCAGCGCGACCGGCTGACCTTCTTCAAACCGCACGGTAACTTCTTCGCGCTTGACCTCGACTTCGTCTTTCCAGAAAGCCACGCCCATGATGGGGTTGACGATCTTCATGCCGCTGCTCAAATGTTCCAGGTCTTTCGCCTCGTGTGTAGCACCCAGCATGTTGGAGTCGGTCGAGTAGGCTTTTTCGGCCGACATCTTGTAGCCAAAGCCGGCCTGCGTCATGAAGGCAGACATCTCGGCGCGGCCACCCAGTTCGTCAATAAACTGCTGGTCGAGCCAGGGCTTGTAAATTTGCAGCGCGGGATTGGTTAGCAGGCCATAGCGGTAAAAACGCTCGATGTCGTTGCCCTTGTAGGTGCTGCCGTCGCCCCAGATGTTGACGTCGTCCTGCTTCATGGCTGACACCAGCATGGTGCCGGTCACGGCACGGCCCAGCGGCGTGGTGTTGAAGTAGGTCACACCGGCTGTCGAAATGTGAAACGCGCCGGCCTGCAGCGCGGCGATGCCCTCGGCAGCAAGCTGGCTGCGGCAATCGATGAGCCGGGCCTTCTCAGCGCCGTACTGCAGCGCCTTGCGCGGAATCTCGTCGTAGTCGGGCTCGTCAGGCTGGCCGAGGTGGGCGGTGTAGGCGTAAGGAATCGCGCCCTTGAGTTTCATCCAGTGCAGCGCAGCGCTGGTGTCGAGACCGCCCGAGAACGCGATGCCGACTTTTTGGCCCAAGGGGAGATGTTGGAGGATGGTGCTCATAGCGTGCCGGCTTCAACCAAAGTGGCAGATGTAGTGGTAGGCCGCATGGCCTTCGGCCACCCGAATCTCGAATTTCGCGTTGCCCGGCACGCTGAATTTTTCACCGCTTGACGACTTGATCCATGCGTCGGTGCCGGCAAGTTTGTATTCGCAGGCGCCGCCTACGCATTCCATGATTTCAGGGGCGCCGGTATTGAAGGTCAACGTGCTGGGCAGGATCACGCCGACGGATTTTTTGCTGCCGTCGGCCAACGTGATGCTGTGGCTCACGCACTTGCCGTCGAAGTACACATTGGCTTGGG
>JANMBW010000096.1:0-12511 GCA_031360565.1 Polaromonas sp. | reverse complement strand
GATCATTACCGGCTTTCAGGGCGTGGACGACGGCGGCAATGTCACCACATTGGGGCGCGGGGGCTCGGATACCTCGGCAGTGGCGGTGGCGGCGGCGTTAAAGGCAAACGAATGTCTGATCTACACCGACGTGGATGGCGTTTACACCACCGACCCGCGCGTGGTGCCAGAAGCCCGCCGACTTCAGACCGTAAGTTTCGAGGAAATGCTCGAGATGGCCTCCCTGGGCTCCAAGGTGCTGCAAATTCGCTCGGTTGAGTTTGCTGGCAAGTACAAGGTGCCGCTGCGGGTGCTGTCCAGTTTTACCGACTGGGATATCGACATCGACGAAGAAGCCAAGTCAGGCACTTTGATCAGTTTTGAGGAAGACGAGAATATGGAACAAGCCATCGTATCGGGCATCGCCTTTAACCGCGACGAAGCCAAAATTTCAGTACTGGGCGTGCCGGACACCCCAGGCATCGCCTATCAGATCCTGGGCGCCGTGGCCGATGCCAACATCGAAGTCGACATGATCATCCAGAACATCAGCCGGGAGGGCAAAACCGACTTCAGCTTTACCGTGCACCGCAACGACTTTGCCAAGGCGATCGACTTGCTCAAAGGCAGCGTGGTGCCGAGCTTGGGCGCGCAAGAAGTCGCCGGTGATGCCAAGATTTGCAAGGTCAGTATTGTGGGAATCGGCATGCGCAGCCACGTGGGTGTTGCCAGCAAAATGTTTCGCGTGCTCAGCGAAGAGGGCATCAATATTCAGATGATTTCCACCAGTGAAATCAAGACATCTGTAGTGATAGACGAAAAATACATGGAACTCGCCGTGCGGGCCTTGCACAAGGCATTTGACCTTGACCAGTCAGTGGCTTGAAGCAACTGCAATCGTCAGGCGAAGTCGTGACATAATTCAAGAACTGGAAACGTGACCGAGTGGCCGAAGGTGCTCCCCTGCTAAGGGAGTATGGGGTGTAGAGCCTCATCAAGGGTTCGAATCCCTTCGTTTCCGCCAGATATCCCTGTAAGTCATTGATTTACAGGGATTTTTTTCGTTTGGGATTATCTGCCCAAGAACCCTCCCTATCTCAAGCTGATCGGGTTGCCGCCATCAAACCTGAGAGTAGCCAAATGATGATTTCAGATGGCGTTCTGGACGCGATCTGCGGAGCTCCCTGCTGACAGGCAATTCGCTTTCAGTCCGCTTTGGCACCCGAGGTCTTAATGGCACTGGCCCATAACTCGAGCTCGTTTTTGATGAAGGTAACGGCCTGTTCGGGACTGGTTTCTACAGGTTCGGCCCCCAAGCTAATCAACTTTTCCTTGATCGCCGGCTTTGCCAGCACTGCGTTCAGCTCGGCATTCATTTTCAAAATGATCGGCCTGGGCGTGCCGGTGGGCGCTAGCAGGGCCGCCCAGGCGACGGCGGCAAAGCCCGGCAATCCGGACTCAGCCACAGTGGGTACCTCTGGCAGTACCACTGATCGCGCCTTGGTGCCAACTGCGATGACCTTGAGTTTTCCGCTTTTCACATGTGGTATCACCGCTGGCCCGGACTCGAACATCATGTTGATGTCGCCACCGATCAGGCCGGTGATCGCTGCAGCTGCGCCCTTGTAGGGCACATGGGTGATCTGCAGGCCAGCGGCGGACTTGAGTAACTCCATGGTCAGGTGATTGGTCAGGCCGCTGCCTCCAGAACCGTAATTGGTCTTGCCCGGATTCTGCTTGACGTAGGCGATCAGTTCCCTAAGGTTGCTGGGGGGAAAGTCCTTGTTCACCACCAGGAACTGCGGCACGGCCGCGATGATGCCGATCGGATGGAAATCGTGCAGGGTGTCGTACGACAGCTTGGAATACAGCGACGGGTTGATCGCCAGTGGGCCACTTGACGCCATCAGCAAGGTGTAGCCGTCGGCAGTCGCATTTTTAGCCTGCTCCGTGCCGATGATGGCAGCAGCACCAGCCTTGTTGTCTACGTAGAAGGACTGGCCGGTAGCGTCGGTAAACTGCTGCGACAGCAGCCTAGCGATCACATCGGTCGTCTGCCCGGCGGGGAACGGAACGATCACGCGCACCGGTCGTGTCGGCCAAGTGCCCTGGGCGCTGACCCAGCCTGAGAGCAGACTGATCGCTATTGCGGCAATGATCTTTTTCATGACGTGTCTCCTGAATATTTTCGAATTAACAAAACAAAATTAGAGACCGCTCACGCGGCGCGAGAGTTGCTCTTCGGTCGGCATCACGCTACCCACGGAATATTTGCCGCCGCTGATGTTTTCCCGCAAGGTTCGGTGCAGCCGGACGTAGCGCGGTGTCGCACCAATCTTCTCGGATGCGGTGCGAGGTCGCGTCAGTACCGCAGTGGACTTGGCAGGTTTCATGTCAAGCCTAGTTGTACGGACATAAGGCTTAGCTGTACAGGTGGGTTTGTACGCACAATACTATGGGGCGTTGAATGGCAGCATTCCAGATCTGACCGAACACTCCCGAAGGGATCCCTCATGCCTCAGACTACCGCACGCCCAGCCAGTTCTGCCATGCCGTTTGCCGGGCTGGTGGTCGTCGAATTGGGGTCCAGCGTGGCCGCGCCCTTTGCGGGCCAGATCCTTGGCGAGCTGGGGGCACAGGTGGTCAAGATTGAAAAGTCTGAGGGCGATGACGCGCGCAAGTGGGGGCCCCCATTCTGGGAGGGTGCAGGCGCCTTTTTCCAGGCGTTGAACCGTAACAAGAATTCAGTGGTGTGCGAGCTGCATAACCCCGAGCAGGTGGAAGTGCTGCGCCGCTTCATCGATGAGCGCGCCGACATCGTGATCCAGAACCTGCGCCCTGGCCATGTAGAAAAGCTTGGCCTGGACGCCGCCAGCCTGATGGCGCGCAAACCCTCGCTTATCTATTGCAACCTGGGCGCATTTGGCAGGGAAGGCCCGCTCAGGGACAGGCCCGGTTACGACCCTCTGATGCAGGCCTTCGGCGGCATCATGAGCACCACTGGCGAACCAGGTCGGGCGTCAGTGCGCGTGGGGGCCTCGATTGTGGACATGGGTACTGGCATGTGGGCTGTGATTGGCGCGCTGGCCGCCCTGTACGAGCGACAGGCTACCGGCCGTGGGAGGGTGGTGGACGTCTCGTTGTTCGAAACCGCGAGCTGCTGGGTGTCGCTGCTGGCATCGCAGTTCCTGGCCTCTGGCACACTGGCCGGCAAACAGGGCTCGGGCGCGCCGGGCATCGTTCCCTACAAAGCCTACGCCACCCGCGATGGTGAGATGGTGGTGGCCGCAGGCAGCGACGCGCTCTTTCGAGCCTTGGCGGGCGCGCTGGGGCGCTCCGAGTGGCGCGAGGACGCGCGCTTTTCAGACAACCCGAGCCGAGTCGCGCACCAGGAGATTCTGTACCCCATGATTGACGCGATCATGGCGGAGGAGACGACTGCCTACTGGATCGCACAGCTGGAAGCTGCAGGCGTGCCTTGTTCGCCGGTGAACGACCTTGCGCAAATGCTGGCCCATCCGCAGACCGAGGCGCTGGGCTTGGTCCAGGACGTTCCCGGAACGGGCATGCGTTTCATCGGCCTGCCGCTAAGCCTGGACGGTGAGCGACCCCAGCCGCGTTCGGCGCCGCCCACCTTGGGCCAGCACAGCGCATTGCTCCAGGAAAGAACCAACGCATGACCATACAGACCGACTACGAGACCGTTGCCACCGCAATGGCTTCCCCGCATGTGTTGCAGGTCACACTGAATCGGCCTCAGGTCGGTAATGCGCTGAGCACCCAAATGGGACGCGACTTGCTGGACCTGTGGAATAGTCTGACCGAGGACGCCGGCAAGATACGCTGCGTTGTGTTGACCGGCTCAGGCGACAAGATATTTTGCGCGGGAGGCGATCTTAAGGAGCGCAATGGGATGACCCGCGAACAGTGGCGCCGGCAGCACGAACTGTTCGAACGGATGTACTGGACCATGATCGACCTGCCAGTGCCAGTCATCGCTGCTGTGAACGGCCATGCCTACGCCGGCGGCCTCGAAATGGCGCTGTGTTGCGACTTCATCTACGCCAGTAATCTGGCCCGCTTCGCCTTGACTGAGGTAACGCTGGGCATCATGCCGGGTGCGGGCGGCACGCAGAATCTGCCTCGTGCTGTAGGTGAGCGCAGAGCCCGGGAAATCATCATGACCGGGCGACCCTTCGACGCGCAGCAGGCGTCGGACTGGGGCCTCACCAACCAGTTGCACCCACCAGGCCAACTGCTGGCTGCGGCATTGGACACTGCCAATGTGATCGCCGGTAACGCCCCTTTATCAGTACGGCAAGTGAAAAAATCGGTTCGTTACGGCGGTCAGATGGAACTGCGCACCGCTTTGCGCTTTGAGGTCGAGGCATACAACCACCTGGTCGACACTGAAGACCGTGTAGAGGGCGTCCGGGCCTTCAACGAGAAACGCAAGCCGGATTTCAAGGGGCGCTGAGCTGCGCCGGAACCCACAAGGAACTGCAATGCGTCAAAGAATCATCCTGCGCGAAGTCGGTCTGCGCGACGGTCTGCAGATCCATCCGACCTTCATGCCCAGCGCTGACAAGCTGGCCTGGATCGCGGCAGAGGCCGCCACCGGCATTCCTGAAATCGAGGTCACTTCCTACGTGCCTGCCAAGCTGATTCCGCAGTTCGCGGACTCCGAGGAAGTGACAGCGGGCGCGCTGGCGATACCTGGTCTTACCGTGAGTGCGCTGATTCCCAACCTCCGCGGTGCCCAGCGTGGTATCGAGCTGGGCGTGCACAAGCTCAATTTCGTGATGTCGGTCAGCCGTACGCACAACATGAAGAACGTACGGCGCACGCCTGAAGAATCGATCGCTGATTTCCGCGCAATCGTCGCGCTGGTCCGCGATCAGCCTGAAGGACGACGTCCGGTCATCAGTGGTGGCCTGTCGACGGCACTGGGCTGCTCTTATGAAGGCCGTATCCCTGTGTCGGAGGTAGTGGGTTGTGCCGTGCAACTTTTGGAAGCGGGCGCCCAGGAACTCCAGGTAGCCGACACGGTGGGTTATGCAGACCCGGTGCAGGTGCGTGAGGTGTTCCGGGTATTGCTGGCTGAGTGCGGCAATGTACCCGTGGCGGCACATTTTCATGATACCCGCGGCACGGGCCTGGCCAACGTCAGCGCCGCACTCGACTGCGGGGTCACGATGTTCGACGCCTCGCTGGCTGGGCTTGGTGGTTGTCCGTTTGCGCCCGGCGCCAGTGGCAACATCGTGATGGAAGACCTTTGCTTCATGCTCGACTCGATGGGCCTGGAGACCGGGGTGGACATCGGGCAGTTGCTCCAGGTGCGTGAACGGGTCTCCTTGGCGCTGCCCGACATCGCAATGCAGGGCGCGCTGGCCCGCGCGGGCTTGCCACGTAATTATCAGACTGTAACGCAGCGCTCGGCCATCTCAATTAAATAGACCCAGGAACCCGCAAATGGAACAGCAGACAGCAACCGTCCAGATTGAGGTTGGAGAAGACTATGCCGATATCCGGGAAAGCGTACGCCGCGTCTGCGCTGACTTTCCTGGAGCTTACTGGCGCAAGCTCGAAGAGAGTGAGGCCTATCCTAGCGATTTCGTCCGCGCGCTGACGCAGGCGGGCTACCTCGGCGCGCTGATTCCCGAGGAATACGGCGGCAGTGGGATGCCCTTGCGGGCGGCGGCGGTGATTCTGGAAGAGATTCACTCTAGCGGCTGCAACGCCGGTGCCTGCCATGCCCAGATGTACACCATGGGCACGCTGCTGCGCCACGGCAGCGAGGCGCAAAAGCAGCGCTACCTCCCCGATATTGCAAGCGGCGCATTGCGGCTTCAGGCTTTCGGCGTCACTGAGCCGACCAGTGGAACCGACACAACGAAACTGAAGACGCGCGCGGTACGTGATGGCGACCATTACGTGATCAATGGACAAAAGGTCTGGACTTCGCGCGCGCTTCACTCGGACCTGATGCTGTTGCTGGCCCGTACGACGCCGCTGGATCAGGTCAAGAAAAAGAGCGAGGGGCTCTCGGTATTTCTGGTCGACATGCGCGCAGCGCGCGGTAAAGGTCTGGACATCCGGCCACTCAAGGCCATGATCAACCACAACGCCACGGAAGTGTTCTTTGACAACCTGCGCATTCCGGCCGACAGCCTGATCGGCGAGGAAGGCCGGGGCTTCAAGTACATTTTGGATGGCATGAACGCCGAGCGCATTTTGGTGTCGGCGGAGGCCATAGGCGACGCTCGCTGGTTTACCAGGACATCCGCGGCCTATGTCAACGAGCGCAGGGTGTTCGACCGTCCCATCGGGCAGAACCAGGGCGTGGCCTTCCCGATAGCCCGGGCCCATGCCGAAACCGAGGCCGCCGACCTGGTGCTGAGGCGCGCCGCAGCCCGCTTCGCTGCGGGCCTGCCTTGCGGCGACGACGCCAATATGGGCAAGCTGCTGGCCTCAGAGGCGGCCTGGCACGCGGCAGAAGCTTGCATGCAGAGCCATGGCGGCTTCGGTTTCGCCCGCGAATACGACGTCGAGCGCAAGTGGCGCGAGACCCGGTTGTTCCAGATCGCACCAATCTCTACCAACCTGGTGCTCTCCTATATCGCCGAGCACATGCTGGGCCTGCCGCGCTCCTACTGATTTCTCCTGTCTCGCTATTTTCTTTAATTGTCTGGAGACCTCTCTTGAACAGCCTTACCCAGCAACTCGCCGCGTATGTCGTCCAACCTGTGTTCGGTAACGACGAACAGGCGGCGCTGGCGGTAGCCAACACCGGCTTCATCGATACCGTCGGCACCATGCTTGCTGGTAGCCACGAACCGGTGGTCCAGATCATGCTCAAGCATGCAGGCGTGGTGCAAACGCCGGCCGAGGCGCCCGTGCCTTTCGCTGGCCTCATGCTGCCTGCTCCCCAAGCTGCGCTCATCAACGGGGTGGCCGCGCATGCCCTTGACTACGACGATGTGGCGCTGTCGGCGCATACCAGCACGGTGCTGGTACCAGCGATTCTGGCGGAGGGCCATCGGCTGGATGTGTCGGGTGTGGAAGCGCTACGTGCCTATGTCGTCGGTTACGAGGTGTGGGCCGAATTGTTTACACGTGAAAGCGATCAATACCACCTCAAGGGCTGGCATCCGACCGGGGTTTTCGGTCCGGTCGCCGCCGCTGCTGCCGTGGCTTACCTGAACCGGCTGACCCACGATGAGACGCGCCAGGCACTGGCCATTGCAGCCAGCATGGCCGCAGGACTGGTGGTCAACTTCGGGACCATGACCAAACCATTCCATGCCGGTCGAGCTGCCGCAGCCGGAATCGAGGCGGTACGGCTGTCGAAGCTTGGCCTGACGTCGTCACCTGACGTGTTCGAGCACCGGGCGGGCTATCTGACCGCGCTGTCGCCAGCAGGGCGGGTTGACCGGGAACGCCCGGCCGAGATGGGACGGACATTGCGAATTCTCGACAACGGCTTATCCGTCAAGGGCTACCCGGTCTGCTATTCCGGTCACCGGGTGATCGACGGCGTACTAGATATAACCGTGCGTGAGAACATTCTGCCGGCGCAGGTGCGGCGGGTCAGGGTCACGATCGGGCCGGCGCAAGCGTCCATGCTACGCAACCATAGACCGCAGACAGGGCTGGAGGCCAAGTTCAGCATTGAATTTGCCATTGCTGCTGCGCTGGTCGAACGCAAGGTGGGCCTGAGCCAACTCACCGATGGTTTCGTGGTGCGTGACGATGTACGCGCGTTAATGGAGAAGATCGAAACAGACATCACGGACCAGCCCGACCTGCAGGATCCGGCGTTCTCCTTTGCCGACCGGGTGGTGATCGAACTGACCGACGGCAGGTCGTTCGACTCCGGTGACATACGCTTTGCCCGTGGCAGCGCCAAGCTACCGCTGACGGGACAACAATTGCGCGGCAAGTTCCTCGACTGCCTCAAGACTGCCAGCTTGCCGGCTTATCAACTACCCGGGTCCGATACTGCGCTTTACGACCGGATCGCTCAACTCCAACGGCTGCAGAGCCTGCGGGCGCTATTTGGGTGAGACACCTGGATGCAGAAGCTTATGCGGCAAATTTGCCACGATGGGACGTGCTGTGGATCTCCCACTTCTGCAGCAAGCGGGTCGGAAAAATGCATCCCGTATGGGACGATTGGGGCTACCTCGATTACCTTAATTCAGCAACCTGATGAAAATGACCATGAAAACAATTGGTATGGTGGGTATTGGCAAGATGGGCCGCGGCATCGCCAGCAATATCATCAAGCATGGTTATTCGGTGGTGCTGCTGGAGCATCCCGGAAATCAGCCAGTGCAGGGACTGATCGCAGCCGGAGCGACCACAACTGACAGTGCGGCCATTCTGGCCGGGACGGTCGACATCATCATCTTGTGCGTGACCGGAACGCCTGAAGTCGAGGACGTGTTGTATCGAAAGGGCGGATTGCTTGAAGGCATCAAGCCGGACACGATCGTTATCGATTGTTCTACCGCCATTCCTTCATCGACGATTCGGATTGCCGAGTCTGTAAACAAGGCGGGAGGACATTTTCTCGATGCTCCGATGACTCGTACGCCCAAAGAAGCGGCGGAGGGACGACTTAACTTGATCGTGGGCGGCGATCCGGCCCTCTTCGAACTCTGCAAGCCCTTGCTCAAATGTTTTGCGGAAAACATATCGCTGGCCGGCCCGGTTGGGTCAGGCCATCGGCTCAAGCTGTTGCATAACTTTGTTTCGCTTGGATTTTCCGCTGTGCTGGCCGAAGCGGCGGCATGCGCAGAGCGCTCCAGTGTCGATCCCCGAGTTTTCGTGGAAATTCTTGCGAAAGGCGGCGGCGAAGGTGTCGTCCTGAATCGCCTGCGTCCCTACATCGAGTCCCGCGACGACTCCAGCTTTCGCTTTTCGATCGCCAATGCCTTGAAAGACATGCGCTATTACACGACCATGGCGCTCGAAGCGGGCGCGGTGCATGACACGGCCGAAGCCATTAGCCAGACTTTCGCAAAGGCGGTCAAGGAAGGCTACCAACATTCCACCGTGCCTGAGCTCGTGACCATCCTTGCGGCGTCGCGGTCCGGCGCGACGGGGTCCTAGGGTGGCCTTGGTGGGTCGGCAGCAAACGAGTCGTCCGACGATTCTTCTGACGGACCGGATTCACCCTGAGGCACACGCACGATTGGCGCTGGATGCAGACATCGTGGTGTTGCCTGATGGACTGTCCCATGAAGACAGCGATGCGGCGTTGCTCACCATGCTGCCCGGCGCACAGGGCCTGATTGTGCGCCGGCAGTTGCCTGAAAACGTTTTCGACACGCCGGCTCGGTTGTGTGGCGTCGTGCGGCATGGCGTGGGGCTGGATTTCATCCCGGTCGCACGAGCTTCAGCCCGTCGGATACCGGTTGCCAACACCCCGGCCGTCAATGCCAATGCGGTAGCCGAGTATGTTTTTGCAGCGATGTTCGCAATGAGCCGGCAGCTAGCGTTTTTTGACCATCAGGTTCGGCAAGGTAACTGGCGATCCCGTGAGACGGCCGGAGCAAAAACGTTTGATCTGCGCGGCCGTACGCTCGGTGTGATCGGCTATGGCGCGATCGGCAGGCGTATCGGCGACATTGCCAACCTGGGCATGTCAATGAATGTCGTGGCACACACCAGCACGCCTTCACGCTTGCCCGCTTACGTCAGGGCGCTTTCATTGGAGGCTCTGTTTTCGGCGAGTGATTTTTTGGTCGTGGCATGTCCGCTCACGCCGCAGACGCGAGGCATGATCGATCAGCGTGTCTTAGCCTTTGCCAAACCAGGCGCCGTGCTGATCAACGTAGGGCGTGGCCCGGTGATCTGCGAAGGCGATCTGGTCAGCGCCCTGAATGAAGGCACCATCAGCGGTGCGGTGCTGGACGTATTCGAAGTCCAGCCGCTCCCTATGGACAGCGGCTTGCGAAGCCACCCAAAGGTAATCCTGACTCCGCACCTTGCGGGTATGACGCAAGACGCGGAGCGCGCAATGGGACTTCTGGCCGTCGACACCATGCTGGCGCTGGTCCGGGGCGAGCGGCCGGACAACGTTGTCAATCAAGAGATTTACTCGGTTTGACTCGCCAGGCCTTGGAATTGAAGTCTATGTATCAGTCTTAGAACACTATCCCGTCGAAGATGGACGGAATTTGCAGCGAAGTGCTGAATAAATAAAAGGAGACCACGATGTGCGCAATTAATAAAAGAGTTTTTCTGTCACTTTTGCTTGGCGCAATGCTGACCGGCGTTGCTACTGCAGACACTTTTCCGGAACGCTCGGTTCGCATCGTCGTGCCTTACACGCCGGGTGGATTCAATGACACCTTGGCTCGTGTGGTGGGAGAGCGGCTGTCAAAGATCTGGAATCAGCCTGTGCTGGTTGACAATCGTCCAGGCGGCAATACAACCATCGGTAATCTGTTTGTAGCGAAGTCGCCGCCTGATGGCTACACCATCCTGATCTCGCCGCTGCCCTTCTCGGCGCTGCCTGGCTTGTATGGCGCCCAGTTGCCGTATGACGCGTTAAAGGATTTCAGTCCGCTCATCTGGGCAGGCAGTACGCAAAACGTCTTGACGGTGCGCAATGATCTACCGGTGAACAATGTCAAGGAACTGCTGGATTACGCAAAAAAGAACCCCGGCAAGCTGAATTACGGTTCTACCGGTTCCGGGTCATCAAACCACTTGTCGATGGAACTGTTGATGCGCATGACGGACACCAAGTTGACGCATATTCCGTATAAGGGCAGTGCGCCCGCAGTGCTCGCGATCATGGGAGGCGAGACCGATGTGTTCTTTGACAACATTCCGAATGTGCTGCCGCACCTCAAGGCCGGAAAAATGAAAGCCATTGCGGTAACAGGAACACAACGTTCAGTGCTCTTTCCGTCCCTTCCCACTATTGCAGAAGCAGGCGTTCCGGGTTATGAAGTGAACGTCTGGTTCGGCATGCAACTACCGGTAGGAACGCCGAAGCCACTGGTCGACAGCATGAACCGGGACATCGTTCGTGTCCTGAAAGAGCCGGAAATCATCAAGCGATTCCGCGATCAGGGGGTCGAAGTGGTTGCCAGTTCACCCGCTGCATTTGGCCAGCTGCTCCAAAGTGAAATAACCAAGTGGACGCAAGTCATACGGGATGCCAACATCAAGGTCGAATAAGCGGAACTCGCCTTTAGGAACAGCCATGAAAATTTCAGATGTGACACTGACCTTGTTTGCCTGGGACAATATTCCTGCCACCAGTTATGGCGGTCACACTGGGCGATTTTCAGGGGAGAGCACGCTTGGCCTGTTGGCCATCACGACGGACCAGGGTATTACGGGTCACGCCTTTCTCGGCTCCGCCTTCTTCGCCGCAGATATGGATGGCGCGAGCCTGATTCGTTATCTCAAGCCGATCCTTCTCGGACAGGACCCGTTGGACCGCGAGCGGCTTTACAAGGCCATGTGGAAGCGGGTTCGCACCACTACCGTCCGATCCATTGGCGCGGTTGACATTGCGCTGTGGGACATCGCAGGCAAGGCGGCCGGACTACCGATCCACAAGCTGCTCGGGTCTTACCGGGATCGCGTGCCGGCATATATCAGTTCTGCGGTGCTGGTCAGCGCTGAGGCGTATGCAGAGGAAGCGCTCTATTACAAATCAATCAACATGGCGGCTTACAAGATCCACCCGCCGCAGGTCTGGCGTGACGACATCAAGGTGTGCGAGGTGGTGCGCAAGGCGGTTGGCGACGACTACCTGCTGATGCTCGATCCGGCCTGGAGTTATGACTACCAGGCTGCACTCCGCGTTGGCCAGGCCATCGAAGCCTTGGGCTACTACTGGTATGAAGATCCCCTCGCGGATGCGGACATCTACAACTACGTTGAGTTAAGAAAAAAACTTTCCATTCCGATCATGGCAACCGAATACCCGGCAGGCGGACTCGATGCGTATACCCCCTGGGTCATGGAGCGTGCAACTGATTTCCTGCGGGGCGACGTGGCGGTCAAGGGCGGCATTACCACGCTGATCAAGACCGCCCATCTCGCCGAAGCCTTCCATCTCAATTACGAATTGCATCATGGCGGGAACTCTCTCAATAATTTCGCGAATCTGCATGTGATCATGGCGATCCAGAATACCGAGTTCTTCGAAGTGCTCTTACCAGCCGAATCGCAAAAGTACGGCCTGGTTCAGGACATCGCGATCGACAGCGCCGGCATGGTACATGCCCCCACCGGCCCTGGCCTGGGTGCCACGATCGACTTTGAATTGATTGAACGGAAAAAGGTTGCGGTGTTGACCTAGGTGTCAAAGAGAATGCCTTGCGAGCATCTAAGCAGCCATAGCGATGTGGTTTTCAATTCCGATGCCAATGGTAAGTCGAACAATCCGACGCAAGGCAGCCCGATTCTTTGGGCTTGTCTGCGCCAGTCAATAATTTAGACGTGGCGCGTTTTGCAAAAGGTCTGCCACCACTTTTTTCCAGAATTTCGCAAAGCCAGT